>CAYXJM010000266.1:0-4315 GCA_964465455.1 uncultured Klebsiella sp. | reverse complement strand
CAGCGCTGCAAGGCCTGCAACACGCTGCGCCATCCGCCGGGTCCGATGTGCCCGTCGTGCCAGTCGCTGGAGTGGGACACCGTCACCAGCTCCGGCAAGGGCACGATCTACAGCTTCGTCGTGATGCACCATCCGCAGATTCCGCCGTTCGACTACCCGAACTCGATCCTGCTGGTCGAGCTCGAGGAAGGCACGCGGCTGGTGAGCCAGGTGGTCGACACGCATCCGGACGACGTGCAGATCGGCGCGCCGGTGGAGGTCGTGTTCCGCGAGGTCGAGGAAGGCCTGACGCTGCCGCTGTTCCGCGTGGTGAAGCAAGGAGGAAAGGCATAATGGACTTCACGCGTTCTGAAGAGTCGCAATCGATCCAGGAACTGGCGGCACAGATCTTTGCCGACCAGTCCGGCGACGAGGCGCTGAAGCGCTTCGACCGTCACGAGATCGCCTACCACGCCGAACTGTGGAAGCTGCTGGCCGAGGCCGGCCTCATCGGGGTCGCGCTGGCCGAGGAGTTCGGCGGCAGCGGCCTGGGCTTCACCGAGCTCTGCGCCGTGTTCGAGGAGCAGGGCCGCCACGTCGCGGCGTTGCCGCTGCTGGCCACCGTCGTGCTCGGCGCACTGCCGGTCGCCGAGTTCGGCAGCGATGCGCAGCGCGCGAAGTGGCTGCCCGGCGTGGCGCGCGGCGAAGTGCTGCTGAGCGGCGCGCTGTGCTGTCCGGACGCCGGCGGGCACGCCGACCGGCTGCCGCGCGCGAGCGCCGACGGCGCAGGCTGGCGCCTCGACGGCACGCTGGACCGCGTGCCCTACGGACTCGAGGCGGCCGCGATCGTGGTGCCGGCGCGCGGCGACGACGGCGCCATGCACGTGTTCCTCGTGGCGGCGGATGTCGCCGGCCTGCGGCGCGAGCGCCAGCGGGGAACCAACCACGAGCCGCTGGACACGCTCACGTTCGACGGCGTGAAGCTCGCGGCCGGTGAGCTGATCGGCAAGCCGGGCGAGGGCGCCTGCATCGCGGAGTGGATCGGTACGCGCGCGGCCACCGCGCTCGGCTTCGTGCAGCTCGGCGTGCTGTCGGATGCGCTGCGCCGCACGGCCGCGCACACGGTCGAGCGCAAGCAGTTCGGCAAGCCGGTTGCGGGCTTCCAGGCGGTGTCGCACCGCGCCGCCGACGCCTACATCGACATCGAGGCGTTGCGCTCGACCGCGTGGCAGGCCGCGTGGCGGATGTCCGAGCGCCTGCCGGCGGAATCGGCGGTCGCTTCGCTGGCGTGGTGGGCCTGCGAGGCAGGGCACCGCGTGAGCCACACCTGCCAGCACCTGCACGGCGGCGCCGGTGCCGACCTCGACGCACCGATCCACCGCTATTTCCTGTGGTCGCGGCAAATCGAGCTCTGTCTCGGCGGCAGCAACCGGGTGCTGGCCCGCTTCGGCGCCAGCCTCTCCAACCAGACTATCGAGATCGGACTATGAGCATCAAGGACAGGAGAACCCTCGCTTTCGCGGATGTGAAGGTCGGCGACGAACTCCCGCCGCTCAGCATCGACATCACCACGCGCCTGATCGTCTCGACGGCGCTCGCGACCCGCGATTTCCAGGACGTGCACCACGACAAGCCGGGTGCGCAGGCGCTGGGCTCGCCGGACATCTTCATGAACATCATCACCACGAACGGCTTCGTCGGCCGCTACGTGACCGACTGGGCCGGTCCCGACGCGCTGCTGCGCTCGGTGAAGATCCGCCTCGGCGCGCCGAACTATCCGGGCGACACCATGGTGATCAAGGGCAAGGTGTCGGCGGTCGACGGCGACACGAAGACCGTCGAGATCGAGGTTGGCGGCAAGAATGGCCTTGGCTACCACGTCACCGGCACGGTGGCCGTGGCGCTGCCCTGAGGAGAATACGATGAGCGACAACAAGTTCCTGAGCGGCAAGACGGCCGTGGCCGGCCTGGGCGCCACCGAGTTTTCCAAGGATTCGGGGCGCAGCGAGATCCAGCTCGGCGTCGAGGCGATCAGCATGGCGCTGGCCGACGCCGGCCTGTCCATCGACGACGTCGACGGCATGGCCACGTACACCATGGACAACAACCCGGAGATCGAGCTCTACCGCCTGCTCGGCGGCAAGGAGCTGAAATTCTTCTCGCGCACGCACTACGGCGGCGGCGCGGCCTGCGGCCCGTTGCTGCACGCGGCGATGGCGGTCGCGACCGGCGTCTGCAAGGCGGTGGTCGTGTACCGGGCGATGAACGAGCGCTCGGGCTTCCGCTTCGGCCAGGGAGGGCTGATCTCGCAGGATCCCAACGCCTTCGAGACCGTGCACTTCGGCTGGTACATGCCGTTCGGCCTGTCGACGCCGGCGTCATGGGTCGCGATGTGCGCCAAGCGCTACCTGCACACCTGGGGCGCGGAACCCGACGATTTCGGCCGCGTCGCCGTCTCGACGCGCGACTTCGCCGCCACCAACCCGGCAGCTTTCTTCTACCAGAAGCCGATCACGCTCGACGACTACCGCAAGTCGCGCTGGATCGTGGAGCCGCTGCGCCTGTTCGACTGCTGCCAGGAGAGCGACGGGGCCGTGGCGATGGTGATCACCTCGATCGAGCGCGCGCGCGACCTGAAGCAGAAGCCCGTGGTGATCCGCGGCGCGGCGCAGGGCGCCGCCGGCGATTTCCAGATGATGACCGGTTTCTACCGGCCCGACCTGACCGGGATTCCGGAGATGGGGCTGGTGGCGCGGCAGCTCTACGACATGGCCGGCGTGGGCCCCCAGGACATCCAGACCGCGGTGCTCTACGACCACTTCACGCCGTTCGTGTTGCCGCAGCTCGAGGAGTTCGGCTTCTGCAGGCGTGGCGAGGCCAAGGACTTCATCCGTGCCGGTCACATCGCGCGCGGCGGCAAGCTCCCGGTGAATACCCACGGCGGCCAGATCGGCGAAGCCTACATCCACGGCCTGAACGGCGTGGCGGAGGGCGTACGCCAGGTGCGTGGCACGGCGGTGAACCAGACCCCGGGCGTCGAGCATGCGCTGGTCACGGCCGGCACCGGCGTGCCCACCAGCGGCGTGATCCTCGGCGTGGATCGCTGAACCGGCCGTTTGCGACGTCGCCGCACCGGCAAGGCCGGCGCGGCCGGACGCCCCGCGTTCTGTTGCTAGAATGCGGGGCGTCGTCTTTCAGATCCGGTACGTGAATCGATGCGCAAGCTCATCCTGCTTTTCGGCGCGCTGTGCTCGCTGCGCGCGGCTGCCCTGACGCTGGACCTGCCGCCCCCCGGGGAGGACCTGGTCGGCGAGGTGACCACGGTGAACGTGGCCAGCTACGAGGACACCATCAACGTCTACGCGGAGGCGTATGGTCTCGGCTTCCGCCAGCTCGTCGCCGCCAATCCCGGGATCAATCCGTGGGTGCCGGGGGAGGGGACCGCGCTGGTGCTGCCGTTGCAGTTCATCCTGCCGCCCGGGGAGCGCGCGGGTATCGTGATCAACCTTGCCGAAATGCGCTTGTATCACTACCGGCCGGACGGACGCACGGTCGATACCTACCCGATCGGGATCGGCCGGGAAGGCTGGCAGACACCGCTGGTTGCGGGGGCGAAAGTGCTCAACGTGATCAAGGATCCGACCTGGGTGCCGCCGCCGTCGATCCGGGCGGATCACCTGGCGATGGGCCATCGGTTGCCCGCCGTGGTGCCGCCGGGCCCGGACAACCCGATGGGGCCGTGGGCGGTGCAACTGAGCACGCGGGGCTACTACATCCACGGTACCAACAAGGAACTCGGCATCGGCATGCGCGTCAGCGCGGGCTGCATCCGCATGTACAACAGGGACGTGACGGAGTTCGCCCACCGGGTCGCGAAGGGCACGCCGGTACGCATCGTCAACGCGCCGGTCAAGGTGGGCTGGAAACAGGGCGCGCTCTACGTCGAGGTGCACGAGGCGCTCGAGGAGCAGCGCGAGGTCCACGTGGCGGAAGCCGACGTGGCGGATGCCCTGCACCAGGCGCGCCGCCTGAGCCCGGTTGCCGTCGAAATCGACTGGGCCAGCGCCAAAGTCGCCGCGGTGCGCAAGTCGGGCATGCCGGTTCGCGTTTCGGTCGGGGATGCGGCGGGCAATATCGCCAGCGCGCCCTGATCGTCCCGGACCCTGCGCCCGTGCGCGCAATTTCAGGGTGCCGGAAACGCGACCGCCCCGCAGGCACCGCCGGTCTGGCGGTGCGTGCGGGGCGGCGGCGCAAGATCGATACCGGGCCCGTCGGCCCGGATCAGATCACTTGCGGCAGCACTTCTCAGCCATGCGGCTGACGGCTTCCACTGCGT
>CAYXJM010000265.1:0-4325 GCA_964465455.1 uncultured Klebsiella sp. | reverse complement strand
ACGCGTCCAGCACGTTTGTTGGAGAGCGGGAACGCCGGATCGAGGCGCACGGGTTAGAATGCCCGCCGTCCAAGCCAGCCCTACGGGAATCCGCATGCGCGCCATCGTCTCGCTCGCCCTGAGCCTGTTCATCACGCTGCTCGCTCCGGCGCCGTTGCATGCCGAGACGAAGCAGGCGCCCGCCGCCGCTCCGATCATCGGCTACGACGCGCGCTTCCACCCGGTGCCCTCGCGCGAGGGCATGGTGGTGAGCAGCGAGGTGCTCGCGAGCCAGGTCGGTGCGCGCATCCTCGCGGCGGGCGGCAATGCGGTCGATGCCGCGGTCGCCACCGGCTTCGCGCTGGCGGTGACTTATCCGCAGGCCGGCAACATCGGCGGCGGCGGCTTCATGCTGGTGCACCTGAACAGGGAGAACCGCACGGTCGCGATCGACTACCGCGAGGTGGCGCCGCGCGCCGCGCGGCGCGACATGTTCCTCGACGCCGCGGGCGAGGTGGTGCCCAAGCGCTCGCAGCTGACGCACCTCGCCTCCGGCGTGCCCGGCTCGGTCGCCGGGCTGCTGCACGCGCTGCAACGGTACGGGCGCCTCGATCGCGCGACCGTGATGGCGCCGGCGATCGAGCTCGCGGAGAAGGGCTTTCCGGTCAGCTTCACGCTTTCGAACACGCTGGCGAGCCCCTGGGGACAGCGGCTGCTCGCGAACCCGGCCGCGAAATCGTACCTGTTCAAGCCCGACGGCTCCACGTACCTGGCCGGCGAGATCCTGCGCCAGCCCGACCTCGCCTGGACCCTGCGCCAGATCGCCGAGCGCGGAGAGCCCGGCTTCTACGACGGCCCCGTGGCCGAGCGCCTCGTTGCCGAGATGGAGCGCGGCGGCGGCCTGATCACCCGCCGCGACCTGAAGCAGTACCGCGCGATCGAGCGCGAACCGGTACGCGGCAGCTTCCACGGCTACGAGATCGTCTCGATGCCGCCTCCCTCGTCCGGCGGCGTCCACCTGGTGCAGATGTTGAACGTGCTCGAGCAGTTCCCGTTGCGCGAACTGCAGCTGAACAGCGCCGCCTACATCCACGTGCTGGCGGAGACGATGAAGCACGCCTATGCCGACCGCAGCAAGTACCTCGGGGATCCCGACTTCCACCGCGTCCCGGTGGCGGAACTGACCTCGCGCGCCTACGCGAAGCAGATCCACGACGCCATCGATCCGCGGCGCGCCACGCCGTCGGCGGAGATCCGGCCCGCGGCGTCATTCCCGCGCGAGAGCACCCAGACCACGCACTACTCGGTGATCGACGCCGAGGGCAACGTGGTCTCGAACACCTACACGCTGAACTTCTCCTTCGGCAGCGGCATCGCGGTCCCCGGTGCCGGCTTCTTCCTGAACAACGAAATGGACGACTTCTCGGTGAAGCCGGGCGTGCCGAACGTCTTCGGCCTGATCGGCGACGAGGCCAACGAAGTGGCCGCGCGCAAGCGGCCGCTGTCGTCGATGACGCCGACCATCGTGCTGAAGGACGGCCAGCCCTTCCTCGCCACCGGCGCGCCGGGCGGATCGCGGATCATCACCGTGGTGCTGCAGATCATCCTCAACACGCTGGTGTTCGACCTGAACGTCGCCGACGCGAGCGCCCAGTCGCGCATCCACCACCAGTGGCTTCCCGACGAACTCTACCTCGAGCCCGGCATCAGCCCCGACACCACGGCGCTGCTCCAGGCGATGGGCTACACGATAGGCGCGCCGGGACCGCTGTTCGGCAACGCGCAGTCACTCGTGTACCGCGACGGCATGATGTACGGCGCCAGCGACACGCGCCGCCCCGGCGGTGCGGTGGCGACGGTCGAGGAGGTGCGCGCTCAGTCCTCGCGGTAGAGCGCGCCGCGCGCCACGAGCTCCTCGAGCAGGGCGCGATCGCGCTTGCGGCCCAGCGCCGGCTTCAGCGCGCGCGCATCCAGCGTCGCGCGCGAGCAAAGCAGCCGCGCCAGCTCTGCGTCCGCGCATTCGAGCGCCTCGCCGTCGACGAACAGCATGAACGGGGCATGCGTGCCGCTCCACGCGAAACGCGAGGCGGGATGACGCGCGAGTACCCCGCCTGCCGCCAGCCAGGCGCGCAGGTCGTCGGGCAGCGCCTCGGGCGTGATGTCCAGGTCAGCGTACTTGCGCTGGGTCATGTAGCGCCCGAACCACTCGCGTACCAGCTCGGTGTCGGCAGCCATCTCCTGCAGCACGCGCTGCACGCGCCGCAGCGCGTCCGGCGGGATCTCGCCCTCCTGCACGTCGGAGCCGAGCGGCGGATCCATGTAGCGCAGGCCCTCGTCGAGGCGCTGCGCCGCGCCATTGGCGATGTCGACGAGGATCTCCGCGTGGCTGGGCGCGCGGAAACCCACCGAGAAGGTCATGCACTCTCCTTCCGCGATGCCCCAGTGCGACACGCCGGGCGGGATATAGAGCATGTCGCCCGGTTCGAGCACGAACTCCTCCAGCGTCTCGAAGTGCTCGAGGATGCGCAGGCTGGTGTCGCCGCGAACCGGCGTGGCATCGGTGCACGCCGGCCCGATGCGCCAGCGCCGCCGCCCCATGGCCTGCAACAGGAACACGTCGTAGTGATCGAAATGCGGCCCCACGCCCCCCTGGTCCGGCGCGTAGCTGATCATCAGGTCGTCGAAACGCCACGCGGGCAGGAAATCGAAGTGCGCGCGCAGCGCGTGCACCTCGGGCACCCACTGGTCCACGGCCTGCACCAGCAGCGACCAGCGCGTCTTCGGCAGCTTCGCGAAGTCTTCCTCGGTGAACGGCCCGTTGCGCAGCTCCCAGGGCCCCTTCCTGCCGCGCTCGAGCACGAGCCGCGATTCCACCTCTTCCTCCAGCGCCAGGCCCGCCAGCTCGTCGGGCGTGAGGGGCGACTCGAATCCAGGCAGGGCCTGGCGGATCAGCAGCGGCTTGCGCTGCCAGTAGTCGCGCAGGAAACGGCGTTCGCCGATGTCGCCGAGAACCGTGGTGCCCATGCGCATCGCTCCTCAGGCGCCCGCGAGCGCGCCGGCGGCGACGATGATGCCGTTGCCGTCGGCGTACAGGTATTCGCCCGGCACGAAATCCACGCCGGCGAAACGCACGGCAACGTCGCGGTCGCCGATGCCGCGCTTGTCGGTCTTCAGCGGGATCGCGCCGAGCGCCTTGACGCCGAGGTTCATGTGCGCGATCGCCTCCACGTCGCGCACCGCGCCGAACACCACGACGCCTTCCCAGCCGTTGGCGACCGCCTTCGCCGCGAGCTGGTCGCCGAGCAGCGACCGGCGCAGCGAGCCGCCGCCGTCGACCACCAGCACGCAGCCCTGGCCCGGTTCGGCCACGGCGTCGCGCACCAGCGAGTTGTCCTCGTGGCACTTGATCGTGACGATGCGCCCGCCGAAGGCGTGGCGCCCGCCGAAGTCGCGGAACAGGGGTTCCGCCACGCGCACCAGGTCGGGATGCTGGTCGCAGAGATCGCAGGTACTGGGAATCATGGGTCTGCTCCGCAATGGGGGGATGGCCGGCGCTCGCGCGGGAAGCGGCGCGATTATAGCCTCCGCTGCGCGACGGAACGGCCGCCGCAACGAAAAAGGGGCCTTGCGGCCCCCTTAGGTCGGGCTTGTAGGTCGGGATTCATCCCGACAAGCGTTCGGCAACGCCGAACCCGCCGAGGTGGGTCCGCGATAATCTCATGGCCTCAATGGCTCGACACCACCGTGAACTGCTCTTCCTCGGTGGAACCGGTCAGCGCCGTGACCGAGGACGTGCCGCCCTGGATGCAGGTGGTGACCTGGTCGAAGTAGCCGGTGCCGACTTCCTGCTGGTGGCTCACGAAGGTGTAACCGCGGCTCGCCGCCGCGAACTCCTTCTCCTGCAGCTCCACGTAGGAGGTCATGCCGTTGCGCGCGTAGCCGTAGGCGAGCTCGAACATGTTGTACCACATGCTGTGGATGCCGGCCAAAGTGATGAACTGATACTTGTAGCCCATCGCGCCGAGCTCGCGCTGGAACTTCGCGATCGTCGCGTCGTCGAGGTTCTTCCTCCAGTTGAACGAGGGCGAGCAGTTGTAGGCCAGCAGCTGGTCCGGGTACTGCTTGCGGATCGCCTCGGCGAAAACACGCGCTTCCTCGAGATCCGGCTTCGCGGTTTCGCACCAGATCAGGTCGGCATAGGGCGCATAGGCCAGGCCGCGGCTGATCGCCTGTTCGATGCCGGCGCGCACGTTGTAGAAGCCTTCCGCGGTGCGCTCGCCGGTGACGAAGGGCTTGTCGTTGTCGTCGTGGTCGCTGGTCAGCAGCGTCGCGGCGTTGGCGTCGGT
>CAYXJM010000264.1:0-4357 GCA_964465455.1 uncultured Klebsiella sp. | reverse complement strand
TGCCGATGTCCATCAGGTGCTTCTCGATGCACTCGCCGATCTCGGCCACCAGCGACGGCATGAAGCGGCCGCCCTTCTTGAAGTAGCCGCCCTTGGGATCGAACACGGCCTTCAACTCCTCCACCAGGAAGGTGCAGTCGCCGCCCTTGCGGAACACGGCCGAGACCACGCGCGTCAGCGCCAGCACCCACTGGAAGTGGTCCATGTTCTTCGAGTTGATGAAGATCTCGTACGGACGGCGCTGCTCGTGCGCGGTGCCCGGGTTCAGCACGATGTCGTTGATCGTGATGTAGAGGGCGTGCTCGGAGAGCGGCGTCTTGATCTTGTAGGTGGCACCGGGCAGCGTCTCGGGTCGCGAGACGTTCTCGTTCATGTTCTCTATGGCGCGCTCGAGTTCCTCGGCGACAGGCGCCTTCTCGGGCGTCGCCTCGACGACCTTGTAGCCCACGATGCGCTTTGCAATCTTGACGGTCATGATGCGGGTGCTCCTCAGAATTTCCCGTAGTAGCCTTCTTTCATGGCCTCGTAGAGGTTGGCGGCGGTGTGCATCTCGCCGTCGTACTCCACCTCCTCGTTACCCTTCAGCTCCACGGTGGTGCCGTCCTCGAGCTTGAACTGGTAGGTCGTCTTCTCGAGATCCTTTTCCTTGACCAGCACGCCCTGGAACGCCTCCGGGTTGAAGCGGAACGTGGTGCAGCCCTTGAGTCCGTTCTGGTAGGCGTAGAAATAGATGTCCTTGAAATCCTCGAAGGGGATGTCCGTGGGCACGTTGATCGTCTTCGAGATCGAGGAGTCGATCCACTTCTGCGACGCGGCCTGGATGTCGACGTGCTGCTTCGGCGGGATGTCCTCGCTGGTCAGGAAGTAGTCGGGCAGCTGCTCGTCGGGGTCCGCGGAATAGGGTGTGGCGCGCGGGTTAACCAGTTCGCGGTAGGCGAGCAGCTCGTAGGAGAACACGTCGATCTTCTCCTTCGACTTCTTGCCCTCGCGGATCACGTTGCGCGAGTACTGGTGCGCGAAGCTCGGCTCGATGCCGTTCGATGCGTTGTTCGCGAGCGACAGCGAGATCGTGCCGGTCGGGGCGATCGAGGAGTGGTGCGTGAAGCGGCAGCCTTCCTCGGCCAGGGCGTCGACCAGCTCGGGCTCGACCGCGGCGACGCGCTGCATGTAGCGGCTGTAGCGCGCGTGCAGGATGCGCCCGGGCACGAGATCGCCCGCCTTGAAGCCGTCGCGCGCCATTTCCGGGCGTGCGGCCAGCATTTCCGCCGTGACCGTGAACGCCTCGTTCATGATCGGCGCCGGTCCCTTCTCGCGCGCGAGCTCGAGGCCCGTGCGCCAGCCCGTCAGCGCGAGCTCGCGCGAGACACGCTCGGTGAACTCGACGGCCTCGGTGCTGCCGTATTTCAGGCGCAGCATCGTCAGCGTGGACCCGAGGCCGAGGAAGCCCATGCCGTGGCGGCGCTTGTGCTCGATCTCGTGGCGCTGCTGGTCGAGCGGCAGACCGCTCATCTCGACGACGTTGTCGAGCATGCGGGTGAACACGGCCACCACCTCGCGGAACGTGGCCCAGTCGAAGCGGGCTTCCTCGCGGAACGGCGCCTGCACGAAACGGGTCAGGTTGACCGATCCCAGCAGGCAGCTGCCGTAGGGGGGCAGGGGCTGCTCGCCGCAGGGGTTGGTGGCGCGGATGTTCTCGCAGAACCAGTTGTTGTTCTGCTCGTTGACCTTGTCGATCAGGATGAATCCCGGCTCGGCGAAGTCGTAGGTGGAGATCATGATCACGTTCCAGAGCTTGCGCGCCTTCACGCTCTTGTAGACGCGGCAGGCGACGCGCCCCTCGGCGTCGGTGACGTAGCCCTTGGTCTGCGGGAAATGCCGCCAGATCACCTCTTCGCTGTTGCCGATGTCGTAGTCGCCGTCCTCGAGCTCCTTGGCCGAGATCGGGAACGACAGCGGCCAGTCCTCGTCGCGCGCCACGGCCTGCATGAACTCCTCGGTGACCAGCAGCGACAGGTTGAACTGGCGCAGGCGGCCGTTCTCGCGCTTGGCGCGGATGAACTCCACCACGTCGGGGTGGCTGATGTCGAAGGTGCCCATCTGTGCGCCGCGCCGCCCGCCCGCGGAGGACACCGTGAAACACATCTTGTCGAAGATGTCCATGAAAGACAGCGGGCCGCTGGTGTAGGCGCCGGCCCCGGAGACGTAGGCGCCTTTCGGGCGCAGCGTCGAGAACTCGTAGCCGATCCCGCAGCCGGCCTTCAGCGTCAGGCCTGCCTCGAGGTTCTTCTCGAGGATACCGAGCATCGAGTCCTCGATGGTGCCCGAGACGGTGCAGTTGATGGTCGAGGTGGCCGGCTTGTGCTCCTGGGCGCCGGCGTTGGAGATGATGCGCCCGGCCGGGATCGCGCCGTTGCGCAGCGCCCAGACGAAGCGCTCGTACCAGTGCTGGCGCTGCTCCTCCGACTCCACCTCGGCCAGCGCCTGGGCCACCCGGCGATAGGTGCCGTCGATGGTCTCGTCGATGGGGTTGCCGGCCTTGTCCTTCAGGCGGTACTTCCGGTCCCAGATGTCCTCCGAGGCCGGCTGCAGGGCCGCGCTGACCTCGGCGTTGCGAACGGGGTTCTTGATCTTGAGTGCTTCTATCGACATGTGCGCCTCCCTCGAAGTCCTGCCGGTTGATTTTGTGAGAGTTTTTCCGGATTGGCCGCTCCGGGCGCATGAAAATACCGCCATCAGCAGATTGCGTGATGGTGCGTCCGGGTCATCAAAACTCAAGATGCAGTGTAATGGAGGCAGGTCAAAACACAATATGTAGTGGCAAAGTTTTTCGGCCCGCCGGCCAATGGCAAGGACTTTGCTAACGGCAGAGGCGCTCGTTGCCCCTGCGCATGTTGCCTGCACGAAGCCGTTTTCGCTAGCATCCGCCGGCCTCACAACCACGGGATTTCGCCATGCGCACACCGGCCGTCGGCCTTCTGCTGTTGCTGTGCTGCTGCGTCGCGACGGTGCGCGCCATCGAGCCGGGCCAGCGGGCGGAATCCTGGAGCCTGCTGAGCAGCGAGGGCATGGAAATCGATTTCCCGCGCATCGCCGAAGGGCGGGCCGCGCTGCTGTTGCTGCTGGGGCCGCGCTGCGACGACTGCCGCGCGATGTTTGCCGCGCTGCAGGGCCTGCGCGATGAGTTCGCGGACCACCAGGTCGAGGTCTACGTGGTCGGCGCCGCCGATGCCGCGGGCCTGGAGGCCATGGTCGGGGCAGGACACGACTTCGTGCTCGTTCCGGACGGGGCCGAGGTCGGCGTGCAGTACGGCGCTTCCGGGTCAGCGACGCTGGTGGTGGTCGACCAGCTCGGCAAGGCCGGCATGGTCGTCGCGCCGCTGGGTGACGCGGGCTGGGTCGATGGCGTGCGTGCCGCGCTCGGACGCCTGGTCGCGCCCGAGTGAGGCGCATGAGCGACAAGCTCCGGGGCGCCCACGCGCGACGCGACAGCTGCGCATACTCACCTACACCATCCACAAGGTCTATTGTTCCGGCAACCGCCGCTTCGTGCTCGAGGGCATGCGCGCGCTGATCGCCGAGACCGGCGCCGACCTGGTGTTCCTGCAGGAGATCCACGGCCGCCACAGCGGCCGCGCGCGCGACGAGGGGCGCTACACCTACCCGGACCGGCCTCATTTCGAGTACCTGGCCGACCAGTCCTGGCCGCACTACGCCTACGGGCGCAACGCCATCTACCGCAAGGGCGATCACGGCAACGCGATCCTCAGCAAGTTTCCCTTCGTGCGCTGGGAGAACATCAACGTCGCGGTGTTCCCGCGCTCGAGCCGCAGCATCCTGCACGGGGTGATCGAGATCCCGGAGACAGGCTTTCGCCTGCACGCGCTGTGCGTGCACCTGGGCCTGCTCGAGCAGGAGCGGCGCGGGCAGCTCGAGATCCTCGCCGATCGCATCGAGTCCCACGTGCCGCACGGCGAGCCGCTGATCATCGCCGGGGACTTCAACGACTGGCGGCACCGCGCCGGGCGTCACCTGCACGCGAGCCTCGAGGTCGACGAGCTCTTCCTCGAGCTCGAGGGGCGGCACGCGCGCAGCTTTCCGATCTGGCAGCCTCTGCTCGCGATGGACCGGATCTACTACCGGGGCGTGCGCCCGGTGTCCTGCCAGCGGCTCAGCACCGGGCCGTGGCGCGAGCTGTCGGACCACGCTGCGCTGATGGGCGTGTTCAGCATTCCGCGCAAGCGGCGCGGTGCTCAGTGAAAATCGCGTGAACGCGTCTGCAGCGCGCCGAGCGCCTCGCTGTGATCGAGGATCTCGCCGGCGATCACGTGGACCACGCCGTCGCGGCTCTCCATCACCC
>CAYXJM010000263.1:0-4363 GCA_964465455.1 uncultured Klebsiella sp. | reverse complement strand
TTCGAGGTCGGGCTGCTCATGGCCGTCTATTCGGCGATGCAGTTCCTGTTCTCTCCGTTCTGGGGCGGGCTCAGCGACCGCCTGGGCCGCCGGCCCATCCTGCTCGTGAGCATCGCGGGTACGGCGCTGGCGCACACGCTGTTCTATTTCGCGCACGATCTCTGGCTGCTGTTCCTGGCGCGCACCCTGGCGGGCATCTTCGGAGCCAATATCTCGACGGCAATGGCCTATATCGCCGACGTGACCTCGGAAAAGGACCGCTCCAAGAACATGGGCCTGATCGGCGCGGCCTTCGGGCTCGGCTTCGTGCTGGGGCCCGCGATCGCGGGGATGCTGACCGGTTTCGGCGAGAACTTTCCCGCGCTGGCGGCGGCTTTCCTCAGCCTGGTCAACTTCGTGATGGCGTTCTTCATTCTCGAGGAATCGCTCCGCGATGAGAATCGCCGGCGTCGCGACAGGACGTCGCGCCTGCGGAACATCGTCGAGAAGGTGCAGCGCCCGGTGATCGGGTCGCTGCTGTTCGCGCAGTTCGCCACCGGGCTGGCGATGGCCAACATGGAGGCTTCGCTCTTCCTTTACATGCAGGACCGGTTCGGCTGGGGGGTGCGGGAATCGAGCTATGGCTTCGCCTATGTCGGCGTGTGCATGGCTTTCACGCAGGGATACCTGGTCAGGAAGTACCTGCCGCTCTACGGCGAGCGGACCATGCTGGTCGCCGGGTTCCTGCTGTTCATCCTGGGCATGTTGTTCACGGGCCTCAGCCCGTGGATCTGGCTGCTCGCCGTCGCCATGACCGCGCTGGCGCTCGGCACCGGGTTCATCAACCCGTCGGTGTCGGGCAGCATCAGCCTGCTGACGTCGGCGCGCGAACAGGGCGAGGTGCTCGGCGTGAACCAGTCCCTCGCCGCGCTGGCGCGGATTTTCGGGCCGCTCATGGGCGGCTATGCCTACATGCACGTCGCGCCGGCGGCCCCGTTCTTCATGGCGGCGGGCCTGAGCGCCGTGGGCCTGGCATTCATCTGGCTGGCCCGGGCCGGAATCCCGCAGGCGGCCAAGGCTTAGGAGCCTCCGCGGCAGCACACGAGCGCGCCGGGCCAGCGCCGCGCCGGCCGCCCGCATTGATTGACACCGGCCGGCGGCGCATGTTGTGATCGCCGGCCCAGGACAGCTACCCGCTCAAGGAGGAAATCATGGCCAAGGGCATCAACAAGGTGATCCTGATCGGCAACTGCGGTGCCGAGCCGGAGACGCGTTACCTTCCCGCGGGCGGCGCCGTCACGAACATCCGCCTCGCGACCTCGGAGTCGTGGAAGGACAAGAACACCGGCCAGATGCAGGAGCGCACCGAGTGGCACCGGGTGGTGTTCTTCAGCCGCCTCGCGGAGATCGCCGGCGAGTACCTGCACAAGGGCAGCAAGGTCTACATCGAGGGCGCGCTGCGCACGCGCAAGTGGCAGGACAAGGAAGGCCGCGACCAGTACACCACCGAGATCGTCGCCAGCGAGATGCAGATGCTCGACAGCCGCGGCGCGGGCGGCGGGCGCAGCGGCGGCGACGATTACGACGCGGGCGGCTTCTCCCAGGAACCCCGGCAGGCGCCCCCCGCGCGCGCCGCCGCCCAGCCGGCCAGGGCCGAGGAACCCTCGCAATGGGATGACGACATCCCGTTCTGATCCGCGCGCCGCGCTTCTTCACCCGGACCGTCGGGCAGGGATGCCGGCATGAAGACCGTCATCGTCGGTTCCGACTGCCGGCTCGGCCTCGAGCTCGCCGCCAACCTGCAGGGGCGGGACATCCCTTTCGTCTCGATTTCCAGCCGCGATCCCGTGCTCGACAGCGTGAAGCTGCTGCTGCACGCCTTTGCGTACCACGGTGCGACGCACGTCGTGAACGCGCTCTCGCACGACCTGTTCCGCGGCGACGACCCCGCGGCCTACAAGCGCAGCCTGCTGGTGGTGAAGAACCTCTGCAAGGCCTGCCGCGCCCACGAGGCGGCGCTGATCCACCTCTCGGACGACAGCATGTACGCCGGGCGCAAGAGCGGCGCCTACCGCGAGAAGGACAAGCCCGACAGCGCCGACCCGCGCGCCGCGCGCGTGCTGAAGGCCGAGAGCTACGTGCTGAAGCGCGTGCCGAAGCACATCGTGCTGCGCTGCGGTCCGGTGTTCGCGCCGAACGGCCACAACCTGTTCACGATGCTCGCCGACCAGCTCGAGAAGGGAAACCTGCTCGAGTGCACCGAGGACAAGCTCTGCCCCACGCCCGCCAACGACATCGCGCGCGTGGTGGTGGCGATCATCCTGCAGCTCGATTGCGGCGCCGAGCCCTGGGGCACCTTCAACTACTGCAGCTCGGATGCCTCCAGCCTGTACAACTTCGCCGAGGCGGTGATCGCGCTCGCCTCGCAGTACGGCCGCGTCCGCCGCGACGAGGTGCGGTTGCAGGCCGTGCCCGGCAAGGACCGCAACGTCATCCTCAACTGCCACCACATCCTGAACACCTTCGGCATCAAGCAGCGCCCCTGGCGCGCCGCGCTGCCGGCGGTGGTCGCCGAGTATTGCCGCAGCTGACCGTCGTGGGTCCGAGTTCACTCGGACACCGGCCCGTTCGGCTGAAGCCGAACCCACGGTCCTCGTGTTGACCGCGGGTCATGCGCCGCGCCACCATTCGCCGAAGCCGAAGGAGCCCCGACATGACCGCCGCCACCGAACGCAAATCCCTGAACATCGCCGTCCTCACCGTCTCGGACACCCGCACCGAGGCGAACGACACCTCGGGGCAATACCTCGTCGAGAGCCTGCGCGCCGCCGGCCACACGCTGGCCGAGAAGGCCATCGCGGTCGACGACGTCTACCAGCTGCGCGCGATCGTCTCGCGCTGGATCGCGGATCCGGCGGTGCACGTGATCCTCACGACCGGCGGCACCGGCTTCAGCGGGCGCGACACCACGCCCGAGGCGCTCGCGCCGCTGTTCGACAAGGTCATCGAGGGCTTCGGCGAGACCTTCCGCGCGCTGTCGCTCGCCGAGATCGGCAGCTCCACGCTGCAGTCGCGTGCGCTCGCGGGGCTCGCCAACCGCACCGCGATCTTCTGCATGCCCGGCTCCACCGGCGCCTGCCGCACCGCGTGGGAGGGCATCCTCCGCGACCAGCTCGACAGCACCTTCCGGCCCTGCAACTTCGCGCCGATCGTGCTGGGCGGCTACGGTCACTGAGCGCCCGCGCGTGAAACCGCAGGGGCTCACCCCGGTCGAGGGCGCGCTGGCGCACATCCTCGCCGACGTCACGCCGCTCGAAGCCACCGAGTCGCTGCCGCTCGCGCGGCTGCGCGGGCGCGTGCTGGCCGCGGATGCCGTCTCCCCGATCGACGTGCCGCCCGCCGACAACAGCTCGATGGACGGCTACGCGCTGCGCCACGCCGATCTCGCGGCCGGGCAGCGCGAGTTCCCGGTCAGCCAGCGCGTCGCGGCCGGCGCGGTGGGCGGCGTGCTCGCGCCCGGCACCGCGGCGCGCATCTTCACCGGCGCCGAGGTGCCGCCCGGTGCCGACAGCGTCGTGATCCAGGAGAACTGCAGCGCCGGTGACGGCGTGGTCACCGTGCTGCAGCCGGTCGCCGCGGGCGAGAACATCCGCCGCCGCGGCCAGGACATCGCCGCCGGCAGCGTCGTGGCAGGCGCGGGCACGCGTCTCGGCGCGGCGCACGTGGGGCTGCTCGCGGCGGTCGGCATGGCGCGCGCAAGCGTGTTCGCGCGGCTGCGCGTCGCGATCCTCTCGACCGGCGACGAGCTCGTCGAGCCGGGTGCCGCGGCGGGACCGGGGCAGATCTACAACTGCAACCGCTACCTGCTCGCCGGCATGCTCGAGGAACTGGGCTGCGAGGTGATCGACGGCGGCGTGGTGCGGGATACCGCCGAGGCCACCCGTGCCGCCCTGCGCCGCGCGGCGGAAGAGGCCGACGTGGTGGTCAGCACCGGCGGCGTGTCGGTGGGCGAGGAAGACCACGTGAAGGACGCGGTCGAGGAACTGGGCACGCTGGGGCTGTGGAAGCTCGCGATCAAGCCCGGCAAGCCGCTCGCCTACGGGCGCATCCTCGGCAAGCCGTTCTTCGGGCTGCCGGGCAACCCGTCCTCGGTGTTCGTGACCTTCCACGTGATCGCGCGGCCGTACCTGCGGCGCATGCAGGGCGTGGCCGGCGAGGTGACGGCGCGCGAGATCGTGGCGCCGGCCGATTTCGAGCGCCCGCGACCCGACAGGCGCCAGGAATACCTGCGCGCCCGGCTGGTGAACGACGCCGGCGGCGCGCGCGTCGCGCTGTACCCGAACCAGAGCTCCGGCGTGCTGTCGTCGGCGGCGTGGGCCGATTG
>CAYXJM010000262.1:1302-4369 GCA_964465455.1 uncultured Klebsiella sp. | reverse complement strand
AAAGCGCGTGATCGCGCTGACGCTCGGCGGGACGCGGATCGTCTCGGTGTACGTGCCGAACGGACAGGAGGTCGGCAGCGACAAGTACGCCTACAAGCTCGCGTGGTTCGAGGCGCTCACGGCGTGGCTCCGCGTGGAGCTGGCGCGCTGCCCGCGGCTCGCGCTCCTCGGCGACTTCAACGTGGCGCCCGAGGACCGCGACGTGCACGACGCCGAGGCCTGGCGCGAGCGCATCCTCTGCAGCACCCCCGAACGCGAGGCCTTCCGCGCGCTGCTCGCGCTGGGCTTCAGGGATGCCTTCCGGCTGTTCGAGCAGCCGGAGCGCAGCTTCTCGTGGTGGGACTACCGCAACCTGGGATTCCGCCGCAACCAGGGGCTGCGCATCGACCACGTGCTGCTGTCGCCGGCGCTCGCGGCGGGCTGCCGCAGCTGCACGATCGACAAGGCGCCGCGCCGGCTCGAACGCCCCTCCGACCACGCCCCGGTGCTGGCCGAACTCGACGGCTGAGCCGCACGGCCGCGCCGGGGACTGGGCACCGCGCCCGTGCCGTGGATAATGCGCAGCGCATCGCCCACTGCACACGGAGGACCGTGACCATGCATGTCTGGCAATGGCTGCTGACCGGCGTGATCGCCGGCCTGCTCGCGCGGCTCGCGCTGCGCCGCTCCACGATCGGGCTGGGCGGCGATCTCGCGCTCGGCGCGCTCGGCGGGCTCGCCACCGGGGCGCTCCTCCACTACGGCGGCCTCATCCGCGGCGGAACCGTGACGCACGTCGTCGTCGCGCTGCTCGGCGCGATCGGTGTCATCGCCTCGATGCACGGCATCGCGCGCATCGTGGTCGGCGCCGGGCGCTATCTCGTGGTGACGACGAAACTCGGCGACGTCATGGCGAACCTCTCGCGCGCCGGTCCCATCGAGCGCGGCGTGGTACAGAAGTTCCTCGAGCGCAAGCCGGTCTCGCGCGACGTCGAGCGCGAGCAGGCGGAGACCGAGACGCTCGGGCAGCGCACCGCGGACGCCGTCGCGCGCTTCGGCGGCAGCTGGGCGTTCATCGGCCTGTTCACCGCGGTGCTGGTGACGTGGATGCTGTTCAACGTCGAGGACACCACGCCCTTCGATCCCTTCCCCTTCATCCTGCTGAACCTGGTGCTCTCGTGCCTGGCCGCGGTGCAGGCGCCGATCATCCTGATGAGCCAGAACCGCCAGGCCGAGAAGGACCGCGTGCACGCGCAGGCCGACTATGCCGTGAATCTCAAGGCGGAAATGGAGATCCTGTCGCTGCACACCAAGCTCGACGGGCTGCGCGAGCAGGCGTGGCGCGAACTGCTCGACAAGCAGGAGCACCAGATCGCAATGCTGCAACAGCTTCTGGCGGCCAAGATCAGCTCGGCCGGCCAGGGTCTCGACGGCACGGACCAGTTCACCGGGCCCGGCGACGACGGGAACGCCGCGCGGCACCGCTGAGGCGTCGCCCCCGCGTTCGTCGCGCCCCGTCGGGCACCCTCAATCAGTGCGCGTGATGTAGGCGAGAACGCTGGCCATCAGCTGATTGATGCCGGCGTAGTGGCTTGCCGGAGCGGCGCGCAGTTCCCGCTCCGACTGCACGTACGGCGCGGGCACGAGCTCGTGACCGCAGTTGCCGATCAGGGCATCCGCGCTCTCCGGTGTCGTTTCGAGATGGAACTGGAGCCCGATGGCGCGCGCGCCGATCTGGAACGCCTGGTGCGCACAGGCATCGCTCTTCGCGAGATGCACCGCGCCGGCAGGCAGGTCGAACGTTTCCCCGTGCCAGTGGAATACCTCGGTCCGGTCCGGGAAACCGAAGGCCTCCGGATCGTGGCTGCAGGCATACACGGGGAACCAGCCGATCTCCTTCTGCGGGCCGGGGTATACGCGCGCACCGAGCGACGACGCGATGAGCTGGGCGCCCAGGCAGATACCGAGCACGGGCTTCCCCGACTCGACGGATTCCCTGACGAAGCGCTTCTCATCGACGAGCCACGGAAGTCCGGCCTCGTCGTTCACGCTCATGGGGCCACCGAGAACGACGAGCAGATCGAACGCCGTCTGCTCGGGCAGCGACGCACGCTCGAAGAACCGGGTCGTCGTCACCGTGGCGTTCCGCGATTGCGCCCACGACAGGATGCTCCCCGGCCCCTCGAACGGAACGTGCTGCAGCACGTGAACGCGCATCACGCGACGAATCTCTCGATCGTGGCCGCCATCTCGTCCTGCACCTCGTACATCGGGAAGTGGCTGCGGGCGTCCGGCTTCGCGACCTGGAACCACGGGTGTGCGGCGGCAAAGGATTGCTGCGCGGCGAGATAGCCCGGATCCTCGGGCTGGGCATACAGATGCAGCACCGGCACGGGAGGATCCAGGCTGGCGAGCGCCCGCAGGGGACTGCCGGCCCGCGCGTATGCGGCGCCGATCTCGCGGCCGGCGCGCGCCCACATCGCGAAGGGATAGGAGCCCATGTCCTCGCGCACGTAGCGGGTCAGTGCTGGCAGGTCCAGTCCCTGGAGCCACATCGAGAACAGCTGGTCACGCGCCTGCTGCCACTGCGCCGGGTCCTGCAGCGAGCGCAACGCCCCGAGAAAGGGCGGCGGCGCGTCGAGGACGATCCAGTCGAGCAGCACGAGCCCGGGGATGCGCGCACCGAGTCTGCGGCGGAGCTCGATCGCGACCCAGCCGGCGTGGGACAGCGCGACCGGCACGACCTGCCCGGCCTGGCTCGCCTCGATCACGGCGAGGGCGTCGTCGACGAGCTCGGCGGCGCCGAAATCCCCGGCGGGCATCGCTGACTGTCCGTGCCCGCGCCAGTCGAGGGACAGCGTGCGCCGGTGCGCGGCACAGCGCCGGGCGAGACCCGCGAAGACATCGCGACTGCCACACCAGCCCGGCATGAAGAGGAGCGCCGGCTCTCCCCCGCCGTGGTCGTCGTAGCTGATTCGTATTCCCTGGGACAGGACTTCGGGCATTGGCACCTCCTATTGCGGATTACGTTGCGCCCCGGCAGGCCGCCACACGGCCAGCGGGTCCCACAGCCTGAGACTCCCCTCGT
>CAYXJM010000262.1:0-1202 GCA_964465455.1 uncultured Klebsiella sp. | reverse complement strand
CTCCGGCGTACCGAGCATGACGATCGACGACGCGCAGCCCTCAGGCCCCGTCTGCCACGCGTGATCGACGCCCATCACGATAGCGCTGTCGCCCACGGTGAGACGGTGCGGGCCGTCGTCGAGAATCAGGTCGATGCTGCCCGCGACGATCGTGTGGCAATCGATGGTGTCCGTGTGGTGCATGCCCCACGCCTGGTTGGGCTGGAAGCGAAACCGGACCCAGCGCAGCATCCCCGCGGGCACGGGCAAATCGACGAAGTCGCCATTGCCCGGCGGACGTGGCGGCAGCGCGCCAAGCTCCAGATCGATGAGCGAAAGCATCGACATGCCCGCTTCCTGCAGCGTGCAATCGATTTCCTTGACGACACAGGATCTGTTGTCCCGAATTCCCGTCACGATCGTGCGCATTGTTCATTCTCCATGCTGGTTCTCCAGCCCGACTTCTGACTCGGCACCCTTACTGTAGCCATTGCGGATTCCACACAACCTCCCAGATGTGTTGGTCCGGATCCTGGAAGTAGCCCGCATAACCGCCCCAGAATGTTTTCTTGGCTGGCTTGATGACACGTGCCCCCGCTGCTTCTGCTCGAACCATGACTGCATCGACCTCGTCCTTCGATGTGACGTTGTGCCCCAACGAAAGATTGGTTGGACTTGGGCCGGAAACGGGAAGACCAGAGTCGTGGGCCAGGCTCTTCCGAGGCCACAGCGCAAGCCTGAGGCCAGGCTGCATATCGAAGAACGCGACCGCGCCGAATTCGAATTCTCGTCCGACGATGCCTTCCGTGGGAAAGCCCAGGCCTTCGCCGTAGAACCTCACCGCGCGCTCAAGGTCGTCGACACCGAGCGTAACGACAGTAATGCGGGGCTTCATGCTCGCTCTCTCCATGAGTCATGACACCAATCGACCGTCACCCATGGCAAGGAACAGTGGGCGCGAGCGTCGGGACGTCGCGTGCAGGCGATTTCTGGTCCACGGTCTTTTCCATCCGATAGTCGTCCATCACGAAGCCGCCGCCTATGTCCTGCACGGTTGATCCGGCGTTCTCGAATCCCGCTCCCAGGTACCATGCGAGCGACTGACTGTTGTTCTTGTTGACCGTCAACCACAGCGTCCTCAACCCGCGTTCCCGGCAGAGGTCCTCTGCGAACTCCAGCATCGCATGCCCGAATCCATGGCCACGCGCGGATTTGCGCACGTA
>CAYXJM010000261.1:0-4375 GCA_964465455.1 uncultured Klebsiella sp. | reverse complement strand
CCTTTCGATAACTAGCACCTGAAGCTAGCGCGTCTACCAGTTCCGCCACCTGGGCTCAGGGGCTGGCGGGAAATTCTCCCGCGAACAGGGCGCGCACTTTACTGAGCGCCACCCGCACTGTCAATGCCTGTGCGTATAATGCGCGCCACACACATCGCGGCAACGCCGCATCCGGGAGAACACCATTGGCCCCACGCAAGAAAGCGGGCAGCGAGCGCGATCCGCGCCAGGCCGAGGAAGCCGCGCGCTACGAGAACCCGATCGCGAGCCGCGACTTCATCCTGGCCACGCTCGACAAGGCCGGAGTGCCGCTCACGCTCGACGAGCTGGCCGAACGGCTCGACCTCGAGGCGGAGGATCGCCGCGAGGCGCTGCGCCGGCGCCTGCGCGCGATGGAGCGCGACGGACAGCTGATGTGCAACCGCCGCGGCGCTTACGGTGCGGTGTCGCGCATGGACCTGGTGCGCGGCACGGTGCAGGCGAGCCGTGAGGGCTACGGCTTCCTGATACCGGCCGACGGCGGCGAGGACCTGTACCTGCACGGACGCCAGATGCGCCGCGTGTTCCACGGCGACGAGGTGCTGGTCCGCGTCAGCGGCTTCGACCAGCGCGGCCGGCGCGAGGCCTCGATCGTCGAGGTGCTGAAGCGCAACACCGAGCTCATGGTCGGGCGCATCCGCCGGGCGCAGGGCGTCAACTACGTGGTGGCCGAGAACCCGCGCATCCAGCACGAGGTGCTGGTGCGCGACGCCGACTGCGCCGATGCGCAGGAGGGACAATACGTCACCGTGCAGATCCTGACGCCGCCGGCGGCCGACGCGCCGCCGACCGGGCGCGTGGTCGAGGTGCTGGGCGATCACATGGCGCCCGGCATGGAGATCGACGTCTCGCTGCGCATGTACGACATTCCCTTCGCGTGGCCGCCCGAGGCGAGCGAGGAGGCCGCCGCCTTCGCACCGGAGCCGAGGCGCGCCGACAAGGCGAAGCGTTTCGACCTGCGCGCCCTGCCCTTCGTGACCATCGACGGCGAGGACGCGAAGGACTTCGACGACGCGGTCTACTGCGAGAAGCGCCGCGGCGGCGGCTGGCGGCTGTGGGTGGCGATCGCCGATGTCTCGCACTACGTGAAGCCCGGCACCGCGCTCGACGCCGAAGCGCAGCGCCGCGGTACCTCGGTGTACTTCCCGGGCCGCGTGGTGCCGATGCTTCCCGAGGAGCTCTCGAACGGACTGTGCTCGCTGAAGCCCGAGGTCGACCGCCTCGCGCTGGTCTGCGAGATGGAGATCGGCCGCGACGGCGCGCTGGGCAAGCACTGGTTCTTCGAGGCGGTGATCCGTTCGGCCGCGCGTCTCACCTACACGCGCGTCGCCGCGACGCTGGCCGGCGAGGACGCCGGCATCGCGCCGGAACTGGTGCCGCACCTCGGCACCCTGCACACGCTGTACCGGGCGCTGCGCGCGGCACGCGACGAGCGCGGCGCGATCGACTTCGAGACCACCGAGACGCGCATCGTGTTCGGCCCCGACCGCAAGATCGAGGAGGTCGTGCCGGTGGAGCGCAACGACGCCCACAAGCTGATCGAGGAGTGCATGCTCGCGGCGAACGTCTCCACGGCGCGCTTCCTGCAGAAGCACAAGCTGCACGGCCTGTACCGCGTGCACGAGGGGCCGGGCGGCGAGAAGCTGAAGGCGCTGCGCGAGTTCCTCGGCGAGCTCGGCCTGTCGCTGCGTGGCGGTGACAAGCCGCAGCCCGGCGACTACCAGCAGCTGATCGCCTCGGTGCAGGAGCGTCCCGACCGCCACGTGATCGAGACCGTGATGCTGCGCTCGCTCTCGCAGGCGCGCTACCAGCCCGAGAATCTCGGCCACTTCGGGCTGAACTACCCGGCCTATGCGCACTTCACCTCGCCGATCCGCCGCTACCCCGACCTGCTGGTGCACCGCGCCATCCGGGCGGTGATCCGCGCGCCGGAGGAAAGCACGCAGGTGCGCCGCGCAGAAGACCTCAAGCCGGTGCCGCGGCAGAAGTCCTATCCCTACGAGCTCAAGGACATGGTCGAGTTCGGCGAACGCTGCTCGATGGCGGAGCGGCGCGCCGACGAGGCCGTGCGCGACGTGATGAGCTGGCTGAAGTGCGAGTACCTCGAGGACCGCGTCGGCGACGTGTTCGACGGCGTGGTGAGCGGCGTCACCGGCTTCGGGCTCTTCGTGGAGCTCCAGGAGATCTACGCCGACGGGCTGGTGCACGTCTCGAGCCTGCAGAACGACTACTACCACTTCGACGCCTCCGGGCACCGCCTGATCGGCGACCGCACGCGCCGCGTCTACCGCCTCGGCGACCGCATTCGCGTGCGCATCGCGCGGGTGGACCTCGACGAGCGCAAGGTCGACCTGCTGATCGACGAGGACGGCGCCCCCGCCCCAGCGCGCAAGCAGCGCCAGGGCGAGACGCAGGCGCGCCGGCCCGAGGGCGGCGAGCGCGGCCGCTCGGGGTCGCGCCGGCGGCGGCGCTGAAGGCGGGGCAGATCGCAACGACATGAAAGAGCGCGAACGCATACACGGCATCCACGCGGTCGCCGCGCTGCTCAAGCGCAGCCCCGAGCGCGTGGAATCGCTGGCGGTACTGCGCGGGCGACGCGACCGTCGGCTCGAGGAGCTGCTGGCGGCGGCGCGCGCCGGGGGTATCGCGGTGCGCGAGCTCGCGCGCGAGGAGCTCGACCGCCTCGCGCCCGGCGTGAACCAGGGCGTGGTCGCCGAGGTGCGCGCGGCCGCGGCGCTCGACGAGCGCTTCCTGTTCGACGAACTGCTGCCGGCGCTCCCGGGACCGGCGCTGCTGCTGGTGCTGGACGGCGTGACCGATCCGCACAACCTCGGCGCCTGCCTGCGCTCGGCCGATGCCTTCGGGGCGCAGGCGGTGATCGTGCCGCGCGACAACTCGGCGCCGCTGAACGCGACCGCGCGCAAGGCGGCCTCGGGGGCCGCCGACCTGGTGCCGCTGGTCGCCGTCACGAACCTCGCGCGCACGCTGCGCGCGCTGCAGGAGGCCGGGGTGTGGATCGTGGGTGCCGCCGGCGAGGCCACGCAGGCCATCACCGCGGTGGACCTGCGCGGCGCCGTGGCGCTGGTCATGGGTGCCGAGGGCAGCGGCATGCGCCGCCTCACGCGCGAGCACTGCGACCACCTCGCCTCGATCCCGATGTGCGGCGAGGTCTCCAGCCTCAACGTCTCGGTCGCCACCGGCGTGTTCCTGTACGAGGCGAGGCGCCAGCGCGGCACGTAGGTCCGGCTTCAGTCGGACATCTGTCCGAATGAATTCGGACCTGCGGTGAGCCCTGTCCGAATGAATTCGAACCCACGGGCACTGGCTGAATTTTGCACAATTTTGCGCTCCGCATTGCGCCGGCTGGCGCACTTCTCTAGAATCCGCCCTCCCTTGCGCCAGCCGCGGGGGAAATCCCTGCCTCACCGACACTGCGGGAGGCTGTTCAAACCGTAGGGAGTGACAATGCGACACTACGAAATCGTGTTCCTGGTCCATCCGGACCAGAGCGAACAGGTGCCTGGCATGATCGAAAGATACACCCAGGCCGTGACCAAGGACGGCGGCAAGGTACACCGCCTGGAAGATTGGGGGCGCCGCCAGCTGGCCCACCTGATCAACAAGGTTCACAAGGCACACTACGTGCTGATGAACGTCGAAGCTTCCGACGCCGTGATGAAGGAACTGGAAACCACGTTCCGCTTCAACGACGCGATCCTGCGCCACCTGATCATCCGCCGCGACGAAGCGGTGACCGAGGAATCGCCGATCATGCGCGTCGAGCGCGAAGGTCGCGACCGCCGCGGCCGCGGCGACGAAGGCGAGCGCCGCCGCCCGCGCCAGGAGCGCGAGGACGAGCCGGCGGAAGAGGAAGCCGAGTCCGCCTGAGGCGCGACCGGTTTCCGTTCCAGGTATCAGTAGAATCGAGGAGTCAGGCCGATGGCCCGCTATTTCCGTCGTCGCAAGTTTTGCCGTTTCACCGCCGAGGGCGTGAAAGAGATCGACTACAAGGATCTCGACGTCCTGCGCGAATACATCAACGAGACCGGCACGATCGTGCCGAGCCGCATCACGGGGACCAAGGCGAATTACCAACGCCAGCTGTCCGTCGCGATCAAGCGCGCTCGTTTCCTCGCGCTGCTGCCCTACACGGACCAGCACCGCTGACGGCGGCCCGCCCCCCGGGGCGGGTCCGGAATTCAAGGTATGCGTGCCCTTGCCGAGTACGTGATGCGCGGGCGCCGGGAAGCCCTGCTGGTTTCCACGATGGCGGTCGCGCTGCCGATGTTCTTCTGGCTGGGCGCGGCGGTGGTCGGCCTGGTCACGCTGCGCAAGG
>CAYXJM010000260.1:0-4376 GCA_964465455.1 uncultured Klebsiella sp. | reverse complement strand
CCGACGGCATCCGCTCGCCGCTGATCGAGCGCAGCTTCGACTGGCTGCAGGCCAACTGGCCGCGGGACGAGGGGCCCGAGGTCCTCAGCTGGGGCGATGCGCGCATCGGCAACATGCTGTTCACGGACTTCGAACCCAGCGCCGTGCTCGACTGGGAGATGGCCGCCACGGGGCCACGCGAAATCGACATCGCGTGGATGACCTACCTGCACCATTTCTTCCAGGACTTCACGCCGCTGGTCGGACTGCCGGGCATTCCCGAGATGATGCGTCTCGACGACGTCGCGGCGACCTACGAGGCCGCGAGCGGCTACCGGCCGCGCGACCTCGAGTTCTACACGCTGTACGCGGCGCTGCGCCACGCGATCGTGATGTTCCGCATCGGTCGCCGCCAGGCGCATTTCGGCGAGAGCGAAATCCCCGCCGACCCCGACGACATGATCCCGCACCGCGCCGCGATCGAGGCGATGCTGGCAGGCAGCTACTGGGACACGCGTCGCTGAGAGCGCGTTTTCAATAGCCGGCCTCGCGGTCCACGACGCCGCGCAGCGGCTCGCCGCGCGCGAAGCGCCCGAGGTTGTCGAGGAAGCGCTCGCGCAGCGCCGCGAAGGTCTGCGGCGCGCTCCACGAGATGTGCGGACTCAGCCGCACGCGCGGGTGCGCGTACAGCCAATGACCCGCCGGCAAGGGCTCCGGCTCGACCACGTCGAGCGCGGCGCCGGCTACCCGCCCCGCGTCGAGGGCTGCGCGCAGCGCTTCCTGGTCGACCAGCGCCCCGCGGGCCACGTTCACGAGGTGCGAGCCAGGCTTCATGCGCGCGAGCGCCGCGCCATCGATGAAATGCCGCGTCGCCGGCGTCGCCGGCAGGCACAGCACGAGGTGATCGGCGCGCTCGCAGAGCTCCTCCTTCGTCCGCACCATCTGCACGCCGGGCGGCGGATCGGCGCGCGGCGAACGCGTGAGCGCCACCACCTGCATGCCGAAGGCCGCTGCGCGCGACGCCACCGCGGTGCCGATGCTGCCCAGTCCGGCGAGGCCCAGCGTCCTGCCGTCCAGCGTGCCGAGGCTCGCCTGCCACAGCCTGGCCGGCGGCGCGCTGATCCAGCTCTGCGGCAGCTGCTTCTCGAAAGCCAGCATCATCGCGAGCACCCACTCCGCGATGGGCACGGCCGTGGCGCCGCGTGCGCAGGTCATCGTGACGCCGGGCGGCACCAGGTGCAGCGGGAACGTGTCGACGCCGGTACCGAACACGTGCAGCCAGCGCAGCTCGCTCGCCGCCGCCAGCAGCGCCGGCAGCGCCGGATTGCCGACGCCGGTGGTGAGCAGCACCGGGCCGGGCAGGCGTGCCGGCGGGGGCCCGTCGGCGCCGACCGTCAGCAGCCTGACCCCCGCGCAGCGCCGCGCGACGCCCTCGGCCAGCTCCGGGGACGCGAAATCGCACAGTATCGTCAGTTCCACCGCCGTCTTCCGCCTCGAGTTGCAGGCGCCGACGCGCCGGTGGACGCATTGTGCCACCGCGCGGGTCGCCGGTGCATCGCGTCGCCGCGCGCGGCTGCAAGCCGCCTCGCGCCGGCCCGTTCCGCGCCCGGCGACAAATAATGTGAAACAGAATGAGTTTGGTGTTTCAATCTGTTTTCCTGAATGCCGCCGAGGATCGCATGAGCCACCTGCCCACGCTGCGCCAGCTGCGCTACTTCGTTGCGCTGAGCCGCCACCGCCACTTCGGCCGCGCCGCCGAGGAATGCCACGTGTCCCAATCGGCGTTCTCGATCGCGATCCGCGAGCTCGAGACCATGCTCGAGCTGTGCCTGGTGGACCGCACTTCGAAGCAGGTCACGATCACCGCAGTGGGGCAGGAGGTGGCGGCGCTCGCGCGCCACTGCCTGGCCGATGCCGAGGAACTGATGGACTTCGCGCGCCGCGAGCGCTCGCCGCTGGCGCGGCGAATCAACCTCGGCGTCATCCCGACCATCGCGCCTTTCCTGCTGCCGCGCGTGATGCCGGCCGCCGCCGAGCAGTTCCCGCACATGAAGCTGTTCCTGCGCGAGGACATGACCGAGCGGCTGCTGGCGGCGCTGTTCGACGGCGAGCTCGACCTGCTGCTGCTCGCGCTGCCGTGGGACATCCGCAATGCCGAGATCCTGCCGCTGTTCCGCGACCCGTTCCGGCTCGCCTGCCGCACCGGCTCGCCGCTGCTCGGCAAGGGGCGGCCGCGCGCCGACCAGCTGCCGCCCGAGAGCGTGCTGCTGCTGGAGGACGGTCACTGCCTGCGCGATCACGCCCTGTCGGCGTGCCGGCTACGCCGGCCCGACAAGCTGAACCGGTTCGCGGCCAGCAGCCTCTACACCCTGGTGCAGATGGTGGCCGCAGATCTGGGCGTGACGTACCTGCCCGCCATGGCCGAGGGTTCGTCGCTGCTGGAGGGGACGGGCATCGAGACCCACGCCCTCGACGCCAGGGCCTACCGCGAAATCGGCCTGGTGTGGCGCGAGGGCAGCACGCGGGCCGCCGAGTTCCGGGAATTCGGCCAGCTGATCGACGCGTGCCGCCCTCCGGGCGTGATCGATCTCGCCAGGCGCTGAACCCTGCCCGCGGGGCTTGCGCCACCCCACGGCCCGGCGTGCGCCGCCATTCGATAACTAGACCATATAGTCATCAGTGAATACAATATATTCACGTTACTATATGATTCGATCCCATGCCCGCGCCGGACCTCGAGCAGAGCTGCGCCTTCCTGATCCACGATACGGCCCGGTTGATCCGGCGTCGCTTGGGGCTGTCGATCCGCGACCTCGAGCTGACCCAGGCCCAGTGGCGGGTACTGGCCAACCTGTTGCTCACCCCCGGGTGCACGCAGTCCGGGCTCGCCGAGACGCTGGACATGGAAAAGGCGCCGCTGGGCCATGTCCTGGACCGGCTGGAACAGGCCGGCTGGGTCAAGCGCGAACCGGACCCGGCGGACCGGCGCGCCCGGCGCGTCTACCTGCTCGAGAAGGCGGCGCCGACCGTGACCCTGATGAGCGAGCGTTTCCGCGCCGTCGAGACCAACTACCTGCGCGGCTTCGATCCCGAGGAGGTGGGCGAGATGCTCGCGAGCCTGCAGATCGTCCGTGATGCCCTGAAATCCCCTGCCGCGGCCCCCGCGACGGCGGGCGCCTCCTCCGCGCCGCCGCAGGCGGCCGCTGCCAACGGCGAAAACTACATGAGCGTGCTGTTCGAATGCGCGCGGCTGCTGACCCGGCGCTTCGACGCCCGGCTCGCCGAACTCGGATTCACGCGCAGCCAGTGGCTGGTCATGAACACCGTTTACGGCAGCGAGGGCCTGCGCCAGAGCGCGATCGCCGAGGCGACCGGCATCGCCGTCGCCCCGCTCGGCAAGATCATCGACGCGCTGGAAACCAGCGGCTGGCTGGAACGGCGCGCCGATGCACGCGACCGGCGCGCGAACCGGCTCTTCCTGACGCGCCGCGCGCACCATCTGCTGGACGGCACGCGACAGCGCTTCGAACAGCTGCACGCGGCGATCGACCGTCCCCTGGGGCCGCGCCGCAAGCAGGCCCTGGTGAGCAAGCTGGCCTGGATCCGCCAGCGCCTGCTCGAAGAAAACCCGCAAACCACCGAATCCAGACGCGCCGGAGCACAGTGATGTCCGCAAGCACCCAACCCGACGGCAGGCCGCACACCGTCTCGTCCGGCCGCCGCCAGCGGCGCCGCACCCTCGCGATCGCCGCCGGCGCGGCCTGCGCACTCGCCATCGCCTGGTGGCTGTACCAGCGCCACACGCACGTCTTCAGCGAGGATGCGCGCATCGCCACCAGCATGATCGAGGTGAGCGCCAAGGTGGCCGGGCAGGTGCTCGAGTTCCCGGTCACGCAGGGCGACACGCTCGCGCCCGGCGCGCTGATCGCGCAGATCGACGACCGCGCGGCGCGCCTCACGCTCGCCGAGCTCGAGGCCCAGTACGAATCGATGCAGTCGGCCTGCCAGCGCCTGGAGGCGCAGATCGACATGGTCGACCGCGAGTCCGGCGGCCAGCTGAGCGCCGCCAAGTCGCGCCTCGACGGCGTGCAGGCCTCGCTCGCTTCGGCGCGCTCGGACCTGGAGTTCAAGGAGAAGGAGTGGCAGCGTGCGCAGTCGCTGCGCGAGCGCAACATCATCTCCGACCAGCAGTGGGAGAACGCACGCAACGCGCACCAGCAGTCGCAGCAGCTCTACCAGCGCGCGCTGGCCGACGTCGAGAGCGCGCGCGGCAACGTGGTGGCGGCGGAGGCCGGACAGAGCCGCATCCAGGTGCTGGCGAACGAGCTGCGCGGCCTGCAGCACGAGCGCGACCGCATCCGCGCCTCGATCGACAAGCAGAAGGTGATGATCGGCGA
>CAYXJM010000259.1:0-4378 GCA_964465455.1 uncultured Klebsiella sp. | reverse complement strand
CGCGAGCAGCGTGGTGCCGGTGGCCGGCGGACCGACCAGCAGGAGTCCCGTCGGGATCTTGCCGCCGAGGCGCGTGGACTTGCCGGGCGTCTTCAGGAACTCGATGACCTCCTGCAGCTCTTCCTTCGCCTCGTCGACGCCGGCGACGTCCTCGAACCGCACCTTGATGTCGGTCTCCACGTAGACGCGGGCCTTGGAACGCCCGACCTGCATGAAGCCGCCCTGGGCCTGTCCCATGCGGCGGAAGATGAACAGCCAGATGCCGACGAAGAACAGCGCCGGCAGCAGCCACGAGGCGAGATCGCGCCAGAAGGTGTTCTCGACGACGCCGCGGAAACTGACCCCCTGCTGCTCGAGATCGCGCACGAGGTCGGGATCCTCGACGCGCGTGGTGCGGAAGTACTTCTTCTCGCCCTCGGTGCCGTCGGCGAGCTTGCCGCTCAGCGAGCGGTCGGCGATGGCGACCTCGGCGATGCGCCTGTCCGCCAGCAGCTTGCGGAACTCGCTGTAGGGCAGCTCCTCGACCTGGCGCGCCGCCTGGATGTAGTCCTGCACCAGCACCACGGCCCAGATGGCCAGGATCACGTACCAGATGGAAAAGGAGACCTTCCGATTCATCTGGGCCATGGCAGTGCTACCCCTCGCGCCGCCAGACGGAGCCGTCGCGCGTGTCCTCGACCACGATGCCGCGCGCGCGCAGCTGCTCGCGGATCGCGTCGGCGCGCGCGAAGTCCCTGGCCTTCTTCGCGGCCACGCGCTCGGCGACCAGTGCGTCGATCTCCGCGTCCCCGGCGTTCTCGCCCCCGCCGCGGCGGAAGGCCAGCGGGTCGTCGCCGAGGATGCCGAGGATCGCGCCGAAGCCGCGCAGCTCCGCGGCGAGCTCGCGCGCCCGCGGGCTGCCCTCGCGCGCCGCGGTGTTCAGCTCGCGCGCGATCTCGTGCATCACGGCCAGCGCGCCGGGGGTGTTGAAGTCGTCGTCCATCGCGGCGCGGAAGCGCTCCGCATGCGCGCTCTGCGCCAGTGCCGCGGGTGCGAGCGGTGCGACGTCGCCGAAGTCGCGCAGCGCCGCGTAGAAGCGCTCGAGCCCCTGCTGCGCCTGCTGCAGGCTGTCCTCGGCGTAGTTGATCGGGCTGCGGTACTGGCTCGAGATCAGCAGGAAGCGCAGCACCTCGGGCCGGTAGCGCGCCAGCACCTCGCGGATCGTGAAGAAGTTCCCGAGCGACTTCGACATCTTCTCGTTGTCGACGCGCAGCGGACCGACGTGCATCCACCAGTTCGCGAGGCACTTGCCGGTCGCGGCCTCGGACTGCGCGATCTCGTTCTCGTGGTGCGGGAAGATCAGGTCCGGGCCCCCGCCGTGGATGTCGAAGGTCTCCCCGAGGCAGCGCATCGACATCGCGGAGCACTCGATGTGCCAGCCCGGGCGGCCCGGTCCCCACGGCGAATCCCAGGCCGGCTCGCCGGGCTTCGCGGACTTCCACAGCACGAAGTCGCGCGGGTCCTCCTTGTCCTCGTCCACCTCGACGCGGGCACCGGCGATCAGCTCGTCGGGCTTCCTGCCCGAGAGCTTGCCGTAGTCCGCGAAGCGCGTGACGCGGTAATAGACGTCACCGTTGGCGGCGGCGTAGGCGTAGCCCTTGTCAACCAGCGTCTGCACGATCGCGAGGATCTCGCCGATGTGCGCGGTGGCGCGCGGCTCGCGATCCGGGGGCAGGTTGCCGAGCGCGCGCTCGTCCTCGTGCATCGCGGTGATCATGCGCGCGGTCAGCGCCTCGTAGGGTTCGGCGTTCTCGCCGGCGCGACGGATGATCTTGTCGTCGATGTCGGTGATGTTGCGCACGTACTCGACGTCCCAGCCGCTGAAGCGCAGGTAGCGCGCGATCGCGTCGAAGCAGACCAGCAGGCGCGCGTGGCCGATGTGGCAGTAGTCGTAGACGGTGATGCCGCAGACGTACATGCCGATGCGGCCCGGCGTGATCGGCGCGAAGTCTTCCGTGCGCCGGCTCATCGAGTTGTAGATGCGCAGTGCCATGGCTCAGCCCTTCCCTGCCTCGGACCACGAGTCGCGCAACCCGATGGTCCGGTTGAACACCGCCCGACCGCCGGCCGCCGGCTCCGGATCGCGGCAGAAGTAGCCCTCGCGCTCGAACTGGACGCTCCGCCCCACGGCGGCATCGCCCAGCCCACGCTCGGCCTTGCAGCCGGTGAGCACCTGCAGGCTGTCGGGATTCAGGTTGTCGAGGAAACTGCGCTCGCCGGCGTCGGGCTGCGCGTCGCGGAACAGGCGGTCGTAGAGCCGCACCTCGCAGTCGAGCGCGGAGGCCGCCTCCACCCAGTGGATCACGCCCTTCACCTTGCGACCGTCGGCCGGGTTCTTCCCGAGCGTGTCGGGATCGTAGCTGCACCTCAATTCCACGATCTCGCCGGCCGCGTCGCGCACCACCTCGTCGGCGCGGATCACGTAGGCGTTGCGCAGCCGCACCTCGGCGCCCAGCACCAGGCGCTTGTAGTCCTTCGCGGCCTCGACGCGGAAGTCCTCGCGGTCGATCCACAGCTCGCGCGCGAACGGCAGCACGCGCTGGCCGAGCTCGGGGCGCTGCGGGTGCGCCGGCGCGTGCAGTTCCTCGCGCTGGCCCTCGGGGTAGTTCGTGAGCGTGACCTTGAGCGGGCGCAGCACGCACATCGCGCGCGGCGCGTTCTTGTCGAGATCGTCGCGGATGCAGTACTCGAGCATGCCGAGGTCGACCACGCCGTCGGAGCGGCTGACGCCGGTGCGCTCGACGAAGTCGCGGATCGCCGCCGGGCTCACGCCGCGCCGGCGCAGGCCCGAGATCGTCGGCATGCGCGGGTCGTCCCAGCCGCTCACGTGGCCTTCCTCGACCAGTTGCCGGAGCTTGCGCTTGCTGGTGACGGTGTAGCTCAGGTTCAGGCGCGCGAACTCGTACTGGCGCGGGCGGCTCGGCACCGGCAGGTGCTCGATGAACCACTCGTAGAGCGGGCGGTGGTCCTCGAACTCCAGCGTGCAGATCGAGTGCGTGACGCCCTCGATGGCGTCCTCCTGCCCGTGCGCGAAGTCGTACGAGGGGTAGATGTGCCAGGCTTCCCCGGTGCGGTGGTGGTGCGCGTGCTTCACGCGGTAGAGCACCGGGTCGCGCAGGTTCAGGTTCGGCGAGGCCATGTCGATGCGCGCGCGCAGCGTCATGCGCCCCTCCTCGATCGCGCCGACACGCATCTGTTCGAGAAGCTCCAGGCTCTCGGCGGCCGGACGGTCGCGCCACGGGCTGTTGCGCCCCGGCTCGGTCAGCGTGCCGCGCCAGGCGCGCATCTCCTCGGGGCCGAGTTCGCAGACGTAGGCCTTGCCCTCGCGCACGAGGTGCTGCGCCCAGCCGTAGAGCGTGCCGAAGTAGTCACTGGCGTAGCGCACCTCGCCGTCCCACGCGAAGCCTAGCCACGACACGTCGCGGATGATCGACTCGACGTACTCGACGTCCTCGGTGGCCGGGTTGGTGTCGTCGAAGCGCAGGTTGCAGACACCGCCGAATTCCTGCGCCAGCCCGAAGTTCACGCAGATCGACTTGGCGTGCCCGATGTGCAGGTAGCCGTTCGGCTCCGGCGGGAAGCGCGTGACGACCCGCCGCGCGCGCCCGGCCTCGAGGTCGTCGCGGATGATCGTGCGCAGGAAATGCGAGGGTCTGGGGGCGTCGGTCATCGGAGTGCGGGCATCGCGGCAAAAATGGAGCCGGCGATTATAGCCGCCGGGGTAGGTCCGACCAACAAAACCCTTTACAATGCCGCCTCTTTTTCACCCAAGCGGTAACTCCAGATGGTCACTCTCCACACCTCCATGGGCGACATCACCCTCGAGCTCGACGCCGAAAAGGCGCCGAAGACGGTCGCCAACTTCCTGCAATACGCGCGCGACGGCTTCTACGACGGCACGATCTTCCACCGCGTGATCAACAACTTCATGATCCAGGGCGGCGGCATGACGGCGGACATGACGCAGAAGACCACCCGCGCCCCGGTGGAGAACGAGGCCAACAACGGGCTGAAGAACAAGACCGGCACGATCGCGATGGCGCGCACCAACGACCCGCACTCCGCGACCGCGCAGTTCTTCATCAACGTCGCCGACAACGACTTCCTCGACCACCGCGCTCCCACGGCGCAGGGCTGGGGCTACGCGGTGTTCGGCAAGGTCACCGCCGGCATGGACGTGGTCGAGAAGATCAAGGCCGTCGCCACCGGCAGCAAGGGCTTCCACCAGGACGTGCCCCGCGAGGCCGTCACGATCGAGCGCGTGAGCGTCGACTGAGGCTCCCCCCGTAGGTCCGGCTTGTATGGTCCCCTCCGGCGCCTGAGGCGGTAGTCTGAGGGT
>CAYXJM010000258.1:0-4393 GCA_964465455.1 uncultured Klebsiella sp. | reverse complement strand
ACAAGAGCCGCCTGAACGGCCAGATCAAGGCGCTGGCGCAAGCCGCCGCCTGATCGTCCCGCTCCCCGTGCGGGGAGCGTGTGGATAGCGCAAGACAAGACCGGCTTCGTGCCGGTTTTTTCGTTCGTGGGTTCGGCTTCAGCCGAACAGGTGTTCGAATGAATTCGAACCTACACAGGACATGTTCGGCTGAAGCCGAACCTACAAAGCATATGTTCGGCTGAAGCCGAACCCACGGAATTCGGACCTACGGGATCAAGGGCGCAGGTTGGCCCAACCGATCGGCACCCACACCACCAGCACCAGCATCATTGCGAGGAACACGCCGGCCGATCCGAGGTCCTTGGCCTGGCCGGAGAGCGGGTGCATTTCGGTGCCGACGCGATCGACCAGGCGCTCGATGGCCGAGTTGAACATCTCGGCCATCAGCACCAGCCCGCAGCTGCCGAGCAGCAGCGCGAGCTCGACGGCGTTGCGCGCGATCAGGAAGGCGAGCGGCACCAGCGGCACCAGCAGCGCGCACTGCAGGCGGAAGGCCGTCTCCTCGCGCCACGCCGTGCGTAGGCCCCTGACCGAGAACACGAACGCGCCCACGGCGTGCATGACGCCGCGGCGACCCTGCTTGTGCAGCTTCGCGTCGATGGCCGTCTACCCCGCGGTCTCCGTGTCGCGGCCCGAGCGCAGGACGCGGCCGCCCGGCGTGCCCGTGTAGGTGCCGTGGCGCACGATCTCGCGCCCGTTCACGATGACGTGCGCCACGCCCACGGCCTCCGCGTACAGGCGGCCGGCGCCGCCGGGCAGGTCGAAGCGCGTGTGCGTGGGGAGGCTCGCGATCGTCGCGGGGTCGAACACCACCACGTCGGCGCAGAAGCCCTCTTTCAGCAGCCCGCGCTCCTTCAGCCCGACCATCCGCGCGGGCACCTCGGTAAGCTGGTGCACGGCCTGCTCCAGGCTGATCAGGCCGCGCTTGCGCACGCCGTTCGCGAGCACCTCGGTCGAGAAGGCGAAGGTGTCGATCATGTCGAGGTGCGCGCCGGCGTCGGAGGCGCCGATCACGGTGCGCGGGTCCTGCCAGACCTCGCCGCGCAGGCGCCACGACTCGTCGTCGTCGCCCAGCACCTGCGGCACGAAGGAGGTGCGCAGATCCTCCGACAGGGAGAGGTCGAGCATCGCGTCGAAAGGCGCCTTGCCCTGCGCCGCCGCGAGTTCGCCGACGGACCGGCCCTGCCACGGCTTGTTGGCCGCGACGAAGGTCTCCTCGATCGTCCACGTGCCCCAGTTCGCGAGCGCCGCCAGCACGCCGGCCTCGGGCGAGTGCGCGCCCGCGTCGAGCCTGGCGCGCACCGCGGGGTCCGCGAAGGCGGCCTTGCGCTCGGGCAGCGGCATGCCGATCACCTCGGCCCAGCCGGGCAGCGCGTCGATGACGAAGCCGCTCGCCAGGTTCAGGCGGATCTTCGTCGGCTGCGGCAGCGTGAGCGCGATCACGGTGGCCCCGCGCGCGGCGGCGTAGTCGCTCGCGGCGAGCTGGGCCTTGTGCAGCTCGGGCATCATCGCGTTCGGGCTCAGCAGGTTCCAGTTCACGGAACGGTTGCCCGCGAGCGCGAACTTCGTCATGCGCTCCTTCTCGGCCTCGGTGAAATTGCCGACGCCGGGGAGCAGCTCGAGCAGGGTGCCGGGGAACTCCTTCACGACGCTGGCCAGTGCGTACAGTTCCTCGTCGGTGGCGTGGCGCGAGGGCACCGGCTTGCCCTCGGCGTCGTTGTGCGTCGGCGACACGGTGCTGGAGAGGCCGAGCCCGCCCGCGGCGAGCGACTCGCGCAGCAGTTGCTGCATCGAGGCGATATCGGCCTCGGTGGCGTGGCTGCCGACCGCGCGCGCGCCCATCACGCAGCGCCTGAGCGCCGAGTGCCCGACCATGAAGCCGGCGTTGATCGCGAGCTTGCCGTCGAGCGCGTCGAGGTACTCGGCGAAGCTCCGCCAGTTCCACGGCACGCCCTCGCGCAGGCTCTCGAGCGGCATGCCCTCGACGCGCGCCAGCATGCGCATCAGGTACTCGCTGTCCTCGGGCTTGCCGTTCAGCGGCGCGATCGAGAAGCCGCAGTTGCCCGCGATCACCGTGGTCACGCCGTGATAGCACGAGGGGCTGAGCGTCGGGTCCCAGAAGGCCTGCGCGTCGTAGTGCGTGTGCACGTCGACGAAGCCCGGCGTGACGGCGAGGCCGGTGGCGTCGATCTCCTCGCGCGCCGCTTCGCTCACGGTGCCGATGGCCACGATGCGCCCGTCGCGGATCCCCACGTCGGCGCGCCTCGCCGGTGCGCCGCTGCCGTCGATCACGTTGCCGCCCCTGATGATCATGTCCAGCATCTTTGTCGGCTCCTCGCTCCGCTGTTGATCCGAGCGCCCATCTTTCGTCCCGCGATGCGATCCAGTCAACCACGCCAACATGACGGTTGGTCAACAAAAAGGGGGCGAGGGGTCAAATGTCGACCAGCCGCCGCGCTTTTGACTAGTGGTCGTTAGTCGGGTGGTATACTCGCCCGGCCTTCACGATCCGGGCTGTACGGAGTGTCTCGATGAAACCGACCGCCGAGCGCGTGCTCGACGTGGCAGAAGACCTGTTCGCCGAGAAGGGCTACCAGGCGGCCTCGCTCGGTGACGTGGCGGAGCGCGTCGGCATCCGCTCGCCCAGCCTCTACAATCACTTCCGCAACAAGGAAGCGCTCTACCACGCGGTGCTGGCGCGGCTGCTGGACAAGTTCAACGCGCCGCTGCGCGAGTTGCAGGAGGGCGAGATCACGCCCGGACGGATCCGGGACTGGCAGGCGCGCCTGGTGCGCATGCACATCGCGAATCCCAACCTCGCGCGGCTGCTGCAGCACGAGGCCCTGTCCGGGGGGCCCGGTTCGGAGCTGATCATCGAGCGGCTGTTCAAGCCGCTGATCGCGAGCAGTTCGAGCGCGATGGCTCCGGGCGTGGCGCAGAGCCCCAGCGGCTCGCGGCTGCGGCCGTGGATCGTGATGGGCTTCAACAACATCGTGATGTCCTACGTCACCATGGCGCCGCTCTACCGCGGGCTGCTCGACAGCGACCCGCTCGGCCCCGAGGCCGCGGAGCGGCAGGTCGAATTCATCACCCGGCTGACCGAAGCCTTCTGGATGAGCGGGCTCGGCAAGGAATTCTAGGAACGATACGCATGGCATTTCCGATACACGTCGAACAGACCGCCGAGGGCGACTATCTCCTCAGCTGGACCGAGGAATTCAGCGACGCGGGCGTCGACGTGCGCGCCCACACCGCGCCCGAGGCGGCGCCCGAGGCCGAGCCGGTGGCGCGCGCGGCGCGTCCCGGCGTGCGCATCTCGGGGCTCGAGGGGCCGCGGCACTATTTCCACCTCCAGCCCGAGCAGGGCGAGGGCCTCACCGCCGCGCAGCGCGACGTGCCGCTGGAAGCGGGAACCAATTTCCGCGACATGGGCGGCTACCGCGCCGCCGACGGCCGCCGCGTGCGCTGGGGCCGGTTGTTCCGCTCCGGGCACACCGCGGGGCTGAGCGAGCGTGACCGCGACATCGTGGCCGCGCTGGACATCCGCGTGTGCTGCGATTTCCGCCGCGAGGACGAGCACCGCCTCGAGCCGACCCGGCTGCCGGCCTCGACGCGCGTCGTGGGCCTCACCGTCAGTCCGGGCAGCACGACCTCTTTCTTCGAGCAGGGCGTGCCGGGGGGCGCGGGGCCGGCCGAGATGGCGGCCTTCATGGAGGAGATCAACCGCGAGTTCGTGCGCCACCACGCGCCGCAGTTCCGCCGCATGCTCGGCGAACTGCTCGCGCTGGAGGACGGCGGATTCATGATCAACTGCGCCGCCGGCAAGGACCGCACCGGCTTCGGCGCCGCGATGATCCTGGCCGCGCTCGGCGTCGCGGAAGACGACATCGTGGCGGACTACCTGCTGTCGGAGCGCTATTTCCCGATCGAGCGCGAAATGGAGCGGGTGCTGCGCAAGTACGGTGCGTACTCGGAACGGCAACTGGATCCGGCGCTGGTCCGCCCGATGATGGAAACGCGCCGCGAGTACATCGCGGCGGCGCTGGCACAGATCCGCGAGGATTACGGCTCGTTGGAGCGCTTCCTCGACGAGGCGCTCGGCGTCGGCGCGCCGGAGCGGCGCGAGCTGCGCGAGCGTTTCACCGCCTGAACCCCCCCGTGGGTCCGAATTCATTCGGACACTGGCGCAACGCGCGACACAAATGTCCGAATGAATTCGGACCTACGTGCCCCGTAGGTCCGGCTTCAGCCGGACACCGGCACAAGGCGCGACACAAATGTCCGCATGAATTCGGACCCACGGGGCTCGCCGTGGCACTGCGGTTGCGCGGCGAATCAGATCCCGTCCCTT
>CAYXJM010000257.1:0-4393 GCA_964465455.1 uncultured Klebsiella sp. | reverse complement strand
TCGGCGTGGCGTTGCCGGCTCCACGGCCAGCCGCCTTCGCCACGGGCTCGGAAATACTCGAGCGAGCACTCGTCGATCTCCACCACGACCACGCGGCCGGAGGGCACGGGCTCGAACGGACGCCACTGCACGACCTGGTCGAAGATCGCGTCCTCGGCGGCGTCGAGCGAGCGATCGTGGCTCCAGTCCCAGGCCAGCCAGCCGATCGCGCCGAGGGCGAGCAGCGGATAGAACGCGAACTTCAGGTGGAAGGCGAGCCAGGACAGGGGGCGGCGATAGGCGCGTTCGACCTTGGTCCACTGCGCGAGGAAGCCGTGACCGAGCGCCGCCAGGCTCGCGTCGATCCGCGAAAGGATGCGGTTCGCCAGCCTGCCGGGCATCGATGCCTCCCTGCGCTCAGATCACCGCGGCGATGGTACGCACAAAGGCCTCGGCGGCAAAGCGGGCCCGCAGCACGGTGCAAGCCCGGCGAGCGCGCACAAAAAAGCCCGGGCGTGCCGGGCCTTGTTTGTGCGCGTCGCGCGGACGCGGCGGGCGGCTGGAATTACCAGCGGCCACCGCCACCGCCACCGGGACGACCGCCACCGGGACGACCGCCGCCCGGACGACCGCCGCCGCCGCGGCTGTCGCGTTCCATTGCCACGTTGACCTTGAGCGGACGGCCGCCCAGGTCACGACCGTCCAGCTCGAGCGCCGCCTCGGCAGCGGCCTGGGTGGCGAACGTGACGAAACCGAAGCCCTTCGGGCGACCGGTTTCGCGATCCATGATCAGCGCGATGTCAGTGATGTCGCCGTACGTCGAGAACAGATCGCGCAGCTGCGCCTCGCTCACCGAGTACGGGAAGTTGCCGACGTACAGTTTGTTCTGTGCCATGTAAATAGAGCTCCGATTTCAGTTATTTCCAGCGTCACCGTCGGCATCGGCAGGTGCCGGTGCTGTCAACGACGGGTCTGCCGTCACGTCATCCGGCGCGAGGCCCCGCGAGGCCTTGCGCAGGTTCTTTTCCTGCTGTTTCTCTTCCTTTTTCTTCTTCTTGGCGATCTCGCGTTGCCGCTTCTCGAAGGAATAATTGGGCTTGGCCACGATTCACCTGCAGGATCCAAATGGGTGTCGAACGGGGGGATGCGATTGCCCGGACCAGGGGGAGGGAGAAGCGCAAACGGCCCGCGGGCAGTAGGTACTTGGGGAAATACTAGCGCGAATTGCGCAGAATTGCCTGCATTTTTTGTCCGGCGCCGGCAGCCGGCCATGGCGCGCCGGTCTCCGGGTGCCGCTCAATGCGCCGGCGCCACCCCCGCGAGCTCGCCGACCAGCGCGATCGCGGCATCGATGGCCGCCGGATCCCAGCTGTCGATGGCGACCAGGTATCTGCCGTCGACGACGAAGCTCGGCACGCTCTCGATGCGGTACGCATAGGCGGGCCCGTCGCGGTCGCGCCACTTCGCGACGTGCTCGACGAAGCGCACGCCCGCGGGCAGCGTCTTGCGCCATGCGTCGACCTTCGGCCGCGCATCCTGGCAGTGGGGGCAGGTCTCGATGTAGAAGTACAGGATGTAGCGCCCTGCCGGCGTCGAGGCGTGCCGCGGCGGCGTGTCGTACTCCTTGCAGCTGAAACCCTCCGTCACCGCGGGGCATCCAGCCTGCGCCAGCGCGGCGGTGCCACCCAGCAGAAGGACCAGCGCGGCGCCTTGCAGCAACTTGAAACCTTTCACGTCGTGTCTCCGCGATCGATCATTGGCGCTCCCGGCGCTCCCGGCGCTCCCGGCGCTCCCGGCGCTCCCGGCGCTCCCGGGTGCCGGGGGCGTCGCGTTCCCCGGCCATTGTCACCGACGCGTCGTCCGCATGCCAGTCGATGCGGACGACGCGTGATCGCAATGGGCGGCGTGCGCTTTCGGCGCCGACGTCGGGTGCGGGCGCCGGTGTGGCCCGTCAGGCACGCTCCAGCAACACCGGCACCGGCCGGCACACCGTGTTGCACACCGGCGAGTGATCCTTCGCGAAGCCGAGCAACTCGTCGAGCTCCTCCGTGCTGCAATCGGCGTCGATGTGCATGCGGATGCGGATGCCCTGGTAGCCCGGCGGCACCGCGGGATCCAGCGCCAGCAGTCCCTGCACGTCGAGCGTGCCTTCCAGTTCCGTCGCCAGCGAGCGGATGCGGATGCCGCGCGCCGCGGCGTGCAGCACCGTGGTCGTGGTCACGCAACCGGCCAGCGCGTGCAGCAGGAACTCCACCGGGTTCGCGCCCTCGTTGGCGCCGAGCAGCACCGGCGGCTCGCCGTTGCTGAACTCGAAGGCGGAGGTGCGCGAGTCGTCCTCGCGGCCGGCGCCGTAGAAGTCGCGGATCGTCGAGCGGTTCTCGCCGCCGTCGATCCAGCGGTTGCGTGCGCGGAACTCGAAGCGCCCGAGCGACGGGTCGGCCTTGATGGCATTGACGGTGGCGACCATGCGGTCCACGTCGAGGCCGTTCAGGGTGATGGTCTGCATCGTGTTCATGACGGTTCTCCTGTGTTCTGGCTGGGGTGATGGCCGGCGGGTGAGTCCGTCCGGCCATGGTGATAAGGTGCGCCGGCAAGGCCGTCTGGCCGAGACCGGGTCGTGCCAGTACCGGTCCGTTCGTGCCACTTTCCACCGGGAGGGCCGACGATGAACGTGTATCTCGTGGCCGTGCCGGAGACTGCCGGCTCCGCTCTGTACGGCATGGTGGACGTGCTCGCGGCCACCGGCCGCATCTGGCAGGAACTCGCGCGCACCGGTGCCGGCGCGCAGCTGTTCGAACCGGTCATCGTCTCGGAGCGGCGCGAGCCGTTCGTCTGCGGCAACGGCATACCGGTGCGACCCGGCGCGTCGATCGACGAGGTATCCGCGGCGCCGGTCGTGATCGTGCCGGAACTCTGGCTCGGCCCGGACGAGGACCTGAGAGAGCGGTACCCGCGGCTGATCGCATGGCTGCGCGCCATGTACCGCGCCGGCGCATACCTCTACTCGGCCTGCTCGGGCGCTGTGATGCTGGCGGAAACGGGGCTGCTCGACGGTCGCCCCGCGACTTCGCACTGGGGCTACCAGGACCTGTTCCGCGAGCGCTACCCGCAGGTGCAGTTCCAGCCGGAGCCGAACCTGTGTTTCGCGGACGGTAGCGGGCGCATCGTCACCGCCGGCGGCACCACCTCGTGGCACGACCTCGCGCTGCACATCATCGCCCGGCACTGCAACCCGGGCGAGGCGCTGCGCATCGCGAAGGTCTACCTGCTGAAGTGGCACGACGAAGGGCAGCTTCCGTACACGCCGCTGGTGCGGCCGCAGCCGCACGCCGACGCCGCGGTGCGCCGTTGCGAGAGCTGGCTGCAGCAGCACTTCCGCGATGCCGAGGCGATCGGGCGGGTCGTCGCGCTCTCGGGCGTGCCGCAACGTTCGCTGAAGCGCCGCTTCAAGGCCGCGACGGGGCTCAGCCTGACCGACTACGTCCAGAACCTGCGTGTGGAGGAGGCGAAGCGCCTGCTGGAGGGGGGCAGCCTCCCGGTCGAGGAGATCAGCGCCCGCGTGGGCTACGAGGAACCGGCCTTCTTCCGCCGCCTGTTCAGGCGCCGCACCGGTCTGCCGCCGGCGCAATACCGCCGGCTGTTCCGGCCGTTGTCGGCGAACGCAAGCTAGAATTCTGCCGCATGCAGCTCGAACGCATTCTCCAGAAGCACGGTTTCGGTTCGCGCAAGGCCTGCCGCGAGCTCGTTCGCCAGGGGCGCGTCGCGATCGCGGGGCGGGTCTGCGCGGACCCGGCCTCGGACATCGCCACCGAGGGGCTGGTGTTCACGGTCGACGGCGTCGAGTGGCCCTACGCCCGGTTCGCGACGGTGCTCCTGAACAAACCTGCCGGCTACGAATGCTCGCGCCAGCCGCAGCACCACCCGAGCGTGCTGGCCCTGCTGCCGCCGCCACTGCGCGAGCGCGGGCTGCAGCCGGTCGGCCGCCTCGACGCCGACGCCACCGGCCTGCTGTTGCTCACCGACGACGGGCAGCTCAACCACGCGCTCGCTTCCGGCCGGCGCAGGGTGGCGAAGGTCTACCTCGTGACCACGAAACACCCGATCGACGAACAGCAACTGCAGCGGCTGCGGGAGGGCGTGGTCCTGCGCGACGACCCGGAACCCCTCGCGGCGGCGGCCTGTGAACGACTCGGCGAGCGGCGCCTGCGGCTCACGATCACCGAGGGCAGGTACCACCAGGTGAAGCGCATGGTCGCGGCCGCCGGCAACCGCGTCGAGGCCCTGCACCGCGAGGCGATCGGCGACGTCGTGCTGCCGGAGGACCTGCGGGTCGGGCAGTGGCGGTGGCTGGGTGCGGCCGAGCTGGCGCAGCTCGATCGCGGGGTAGCCTGAGAGGGCCGGGCGGCTACCGTCG
>CAYXJM010000256.1:0-4395 GCA_964465455.1 uncultured Klebsiella sp. | reverse complement strand
AAGAGCCCGAGCAGCACGTCGCGGAACGGACGTATCGTGGCCTCGACCTGGTGCCGGAACTCGGTCTCGCCGAGCATCATGCCGGCCAGGAAGGCGCCGAAGGCCATGGACAGGCCCAGCTTGCTGGTGGCCCAACCGGCGGCGAGCGACACCAGCAGCACGGTCAGCGTGAACAGCTCGGCCGAACGCTGCCCCGCCACGAAATGAAACAGGGGCCGCAACAGCCAGCGCCCGCCGTACAGCACCACGACGAAGGCCAGCACGGCCTTGGCCAGCGCCAGCGCGATGTCACCGAGCACCGAGGTGAATCCCGCGGCGGCGCCGAACACCGGGATCAGGATCAGCAGCGGCACCGCGGTCACGTCCTGGAACACCGACATCGCCACGCCGAGTCGGCCGTGGCGGCTGTTCTCCTCGCCCTGCGCGATCAGCTGGTTGCTGATGACGGTGGTGGACGATTGCGCGAACACCGCTCCGATCACGAAAGCCGCGGCCGCCGGCAGGCCGGCCACGGAATAGGCGAGCACGCCGACGGCGAGCGTGCCCAGTCCGACCTGCGCCGTGCCCAGCGTCAGCACCGTGTTGCGCAGCGCGTGGATCTGCGGCAGCGAATAGTTCAGCCCCACGGTGAACAGCAGGAACACGATGCCGAACTCCGCGAGCGCCTGGATCGGCGCGGTCTGCAGGGCCGGGCCGGCGGTGTGCGGCCCCAGTATCAATCCGACCAGCAGGTAGCCCAGGCTGGTCGGGATGCGCAGGCGCTGGAAGCTGAATACGACGGCAACCCCGGTCCCGAGCAGGAGCAGGAGATGGACCAGGGCCTGTTCGGACATGCGTGGCTCGTGCGACCGGCGGACGCCGCCGCTGTCATTCGGGCGCGCCGGCCTCGCCCGCGGCGCCCTCGGCTCCCGCGCGCCGCGGGGCGTGCGTCTTCACGTCGCCGCGCATCACGCGCGAATACTCCTGCAGCTGGCGCTTGGCCGCGTCGAAGGCGTCGCGCAGCGCCACGTAGACGTCCTCCGACTGGTGGCGGTTCAGCACGATGGTGTTGCCGGGCACGCCGATGTCGATGCGCACGTTGAACTGCTTGCCTTGCTGGTGGTGGCGGTGCGGCATCTCCACGACCACGTGGCAGGACACGATGTGGGCGAAGAACTCCTCGAGCTTCTGCGCCTTGGCGCGAATGCGCGCCTCGAGGGCTTCGGAATGCTCCATGTCGCGCACGGTGATCTGCAGGGGTATTTGCATGGATCCATCCTTTCTTCGTGGTCGGGCTGTGCAGGATATCGCATCGCGCGCGCCGCGTGTTGTGCCGCAGGGCGCACAAACCGGCGCGCGGGACGCTCAGCCGGGCGGCGGCAACCCGGCGGCGATGCCGCGCAGCGCGCAGTCGATGGTCATCTCGAACAGCGCGTCGTTGTCCTGCGCCCCGAGGTAGGGCAGGATCTCCGCGATCTGTCCGGCCGCGGACGGCGACAGGTGCTCGAGCGCGGCGCCGGCCTCGGCGCGCTCGCACTGCAGCAGGTACGGATCCTGCGCGAGCTCGGTGAGTATCGAGCCGTAGACGATGCGCGAGAAGCAGCGCGCGGTGTCGATCAGGGCCTTGCCGGACAGGCCGGCCATCTCCAGCGCGCGCAGCAGCGGGGCCGTGACCTCGAACCAGCTGGCGGGGATGTGCGGGCTGATCTGCGCCATCGCGACCGTGCTCGCGAACTCGAGCTGGCGCGAGCGCACCGCGCGCGCCCACAGCCGCAAACGCTCGCGCCAGTCCGCCGTGTCCTCCATGGCGCCGAGCTCGATGCCGCGCACGACGCGCGTGGCCACGGCGGCGAACAGCTCGTCCTGGCTGCGGAAATAGCCGTAGAGCGCCGCCGGCGTCGTGTTCAGCGCCTGCGCCAGCCGCCGCATCGTCAGCTCCTTCAGCGCCAGTCCGTGCAGCAGTTCCAGCGCCGTGTCCACGATCCTGTCGTGCGAGAGCAGCGGGCGTCCGCGGGCGGGACGGGCGGGTACGGGCATCGCGCTTCTCCGTGGCTGGGGGGTCGGAAGTGCTCGTCGGCCGGCGCGCTTGACGGCCCGACGCGACGCAGTTTAACCTCACGGCGTTTAGTTAACACTGTTCACAAATAATCGAGGAGAGGGACCCGTGCAGGAATTCGACATCGTCATCAGGAACGGCATGATCGTGGACGGCGCGCGCAACCCGCGCTGGAAGGGCGACATCGGCATCAGGGACGGCGTGATCACCCGCATGGGCAAGATCGCCAACCCGCGCGCGAAACGCGTGATCGACGCCACGGGGCTGGTGGTGGCACCCGGCTTCATCGACCTGCACACCCATTACGACGCCCAGGTGTTCTGGGATCCTTACCTCTCCACCTCGGGCTTCCACGGCGTGACCTCGGTGGTGCTCGGCAACTGCGGCTTCGGCTTCGCGCCGATGGCGCCGGAGCTGCGCGATCGCGCGATGAAATCCATGACCAAGGTCGAGGCCATACCGCTGGTGACGCTGGAAACGGCGCTGCCCTGGGACTGGACCACCTATCCCGAGTACCTCGACAGCATGGACCGCGCCCCGAAGAGCGTGAACGTGCTGCCCTACGTCGGCCTCAACCCGCTGATGATCGCGGCGATGGGTTTCGAGGCGGCCAAATCCGGGCGCATGCCGACCGAGGCCGAGCACGCCGAGATGGCGCGCCTGCTGCACGAGGCGATGGACGCGGGCGCCTGCGGCTTCTCGGCGCAGTGCCTGGGCACGCCCGGCCAACCCGAGGCCGGCACCGTGGGCGGCGCGGCCCAGAACGACTTCGACGGCACGCCCTTCCCCACCGACGTGATGTGGCCCGAGACGCGCATGCGCATGGCAAAGGTGCTCGGCGAGCGCGGCGAAGGCTTCATCGCGCTGTCGATGGGGCTCACGCCCCCGCCCGAGTGGGAAGCGCTGGCCGAGGCGAGCGGCGCGCCGATCCTGTGGCAGGCCGTGGTGCCGGCCGGTGACGAGATGGGCGCGGGGATCCGCCGCCACCTGCTCGACTGGTTCACGAGCTGCCACGAGCGCGGCCTCCGGATCTACGGCCAGGGCATCACGCAGGATCCGCCGCTGATCTTCACCTTCGACTACTTCGACCTCTGGGCCGACTGGAACGCCTTCGTCGGCCCCGACGTGCCACGCGATCAGAAACTCGCGAACTTCGCCGATCCGGCCGTGCGCGAGAAGCTGCGCGCCCTGCCGCTGAAGTACATGTTCATCGACGCGATCCCGGACACCCGCCTGCACCGCACCTTCAGCGAGAGCAACAAGCCCTTCGAGGGCATGCGCCTCGGCGAGATCGCCGCGAAGACCGGGCGGCACGTGGTCGATGTGGTCTGCGACATCGTGGTGGCCGACGGACTGCGGACCATCTTCGAGACGCGGCAGTTCGACACCACGCTCGAGGGGGTCAAGGAACTGCTCGACAACCCCTACATCATCCCGGGGCTCTCCGACGGCGGCGCGCACCTGAAGTACCTGACCTGCGGCAGCTACGGCACCGAGCTGATCGCGGAGTACGTGCGCAAGCACGGGTTGATCCCGCTCGAGGAGGCGCACTGGCGCCTGAGTGCGCTGCCGGCCTTCTGCGCCGGGTTCCGCGATCGCGGCACGCTGCGCGAGGGCGCGGCCGCGGACATCCTCGTCTACGACTACGGGAAGCTGGATTACACCTTCCCCGAGTTCGTGCAGGACCTGCCCGGAGGCGAGTACCGCGTGACCAACCGCGGCAGCGGCTACCGCTACGTGCTGGTGAACGGCGAGATCACGATCGAGGACGACAAGCCCACGAACGTCCACTCGGGCGCGCTGCTGCGCAACGGGCAGGTCCGCCGCCAGCCTGCGCGGGCCGCCTGAACCGCAAACGCGCCGGCGCGGGATTCGTCCTGCGCCGGCCGAGCGCGGCTCACCCGTCGACGCCGACCACGAAGCTCGCCACGGTCGCGCAGGAACCGCCGATGTTCAGCGTCGCGAAGCGGCGCGCGCCCTCGACCTGCATCTCGCCGGCCTGGCCGGTGACCTGTTTCGCTGCATCGAACAGCATGCGCACGCCGGTCGCGCCCACGGGGTGGCCACCGCCGATCAGCCCCCCGCCCGGGTTGACCGGCAGCCGGCCGCCGCGCTCGATCAGGCCGCTCTCGACGGCCCGCCACGACTGGCCGGGCGCGGTGATGCCGAAGTGATCGATCGCCATGTACTCGGTGATCGAGAAGCAGTCGTGCGTCTCGATGCCGTCGAGTTGCATCACGTCGGCGATGCCGGCGCGGCGAAAGGCGTCCAGGATCGTGTCGCGCACGTGCGGGAAGACCAGCGCCTCGTCGCGGCTGCGCGCGATCTTGTCGTGGTAGCGCAGCCCCGCGTTGCGATGG
>CAYXJM010000255.1:0-4408 GCA_964465455.1 uncultured Klebsiella sp. | reverse complement strand
GGCGCTGATCGTGATGCCGCGCACCACGCCCGACATCAAGGTGACGGCGGTGCGCCGGCGCGGCGCGCGCGTGGTGCTGCACGGCGACACCTACGACGAGGCCTCGAAGCACGCCTACGAGCTCGCGGCGCAGAAGGGGCTGACCTTCGTGCACCCCTACGACGACCCCGACGTGATCGCCGGGCAGGGCACCATCGGCATGGAGATCCTGCGCCAGCTCTCGGGGCCCATCGACGCGGTGTTCGTGCCGGTCGGCGGCGGCGGGCTGCTCGCGGGCGTGGCGGCCTACATCAAGTACGTGCGCCCGTCGGTGCGCGTGATCGGCGTCGAACCCGAGGACGCCGCCTGCCTCGCCGCCGCGATGAAGGCGAAGCGGCGCGTGGTGCTGCCGCACGTGGGGATCTTCGCCGACGGCGTCGCGGTGGCGCAGATCGGCAAGGAAACCTTCCGCGTGATCCGCCAGACCGTCGACGAGGTGATCACCGCGAGCACCGACGAGATCTGCGCCGCGATCAAGGACATCTTCGACGACACGCGCTCGATCGCCGAGCCCGCCGGGGCGCTGGCGCTGGCGGGTCTCAAGAAGTACGTCGAGCGCACCGGCGTGCAGGGCCAGACGCTGGTCGCCATCGATTCCGGCGCGAACACCAACTTCGACCGCCTGCGCCACATCTCCGAGCGCACGGAGATCGGCGAGAAACGCGAGGCGGTGCTGAACGTCACGATACCGGAGAAGCCTGGCAGCTTCCGCGCCTTCTGCAACGCGATCGGGCGCGGGCGCTCGATCACGGAGTTCAACTACCGCTACTCCGATGCCGGCGCGGCGCAGATCTTCGTCGGCGTGCAGGTCTCCCCCGAGCGCAACGACCGCGAGGCGCTGCTCGCGGAGCTGCGCGGCAAGGGCTACGAGGTGATGGACCTCACCGACAACGAGATGGCGAAGCTGCACGTGCGCTACATGGTCGGCGGCCGCGCGCCCTCGATCGGCGACGCCGAGATCGTCTACCGCTTCGAGTTCCCGGAGCGTCCCGGCGCGCTGCTGAATTTCCTGAACCGCATGGAGCACGACTGGAACATCTCGCTGTTCCACTACCGCAACCACGGCGCGGCCTACGCGCGCGTGCTGGTGGGATTCCAGGTGCCCGCGGGCGACCGTCGCGCGCTGGCGGAATTCTTCGCCGAGATGACGCGCCGCCACCGCGTCTACAGCTACTGGGACGAGACCGACAACCCGGCCTACCGCTCCTTCCTGCGCTAGCGGCAGTCGATCAGGCCGCGCTCGGTCGCGACGCCTGCGAGCGGCACGTCCCAGGGCTCGCGCGCCAGTGCCGGCAGTTCCTGGCAGGCGAAGCCGACGCCGAGCAGCAGCGGTTGCGCCGCCGCGCGCCGCAGCACGAAGTCGAACGTGCGGTCGTAGAAGCCGCCGCCCTGTCCGAGGCGGTTGCCGGCGCGGTCGAAGCCGAGCAGCGGCACGCACACCAGATCGAGCGCCTCGGGCGCGATTTCCTCTGCCGGCGCGTGCGCCGGCTCCGGGATGCCGTACCAGTTCGCGCGCAGCGGCTCGCCCGCGCGGTAGCGCGCGAAGCGCAGCCGCTTGTCGGGCTGCATCACCGGGAGGCAGAACTGCCGGGACGCGCAGGCCGCCTCCGCCAGCAGCGGTCGCAGGTCGACCTCCTCGCCGACCGGCCAGTACAGCGCGATGCGCGTCGCGGCGCGAAACGCGGCGGCGTCGAACAGGTGGCGGCAGATCTCGCGCGACGCGTGTTCGCGATGCGCCGCGCCGAGCGCGGCCCGCGCATCGCGGCACTGGCGACGCAGCGAACTGCGTGCGGACATGCGTGGCCTCCGGCGGCGAGGGCGATGTGCCCGTGCAAGGCGGGGATTCCCCGGCGCTACCGCTGCCAATGTCGCCCTTGAACCCAGCGGTTCAAGGCGGTGGCCTCGGTGACGCGTCAGGCTTTCCGTCAGGCGGACATGCACACGGCGCCAACGGGAGACCCCCAGGCAAGTGCTTATCGGCTCGAGGACTAACGGGCTGGCGAATAGTCCAGGGAATCGGCGAGCAGTATATCAGCGCGCGCCGGGGCCCGGACGCACAAAAATCTACATTTCGATCTGGCGGTAATTGCTGAGCGTGTCGTCTATGCGGGCGCTCAGACGGCGCAGGCGGTCGTGGACATCCTGGCTGCCCTTCTGGGACTGTTCGCCGCGCTGGATCAACTCGTGGGTGATGTTGAGCGCGGCCATCACGGCGATGCGCTCCAGGCCGATCACCTTGCCGCTCTGGCGGATCGCGCGCATCTGCTGGTCGAGGTAGCGCGCGGACTCGACCAGCGCGTCGCGCTGCTCCGCGGGGCAGGCCACCTGGTAGTCCTTGTCGAGAATGTGCACGCGCACGGTCTGCAGGTCTGCGCTCATGATTCCTGTTCCAGCGAGCGCAACCGGACGATCATCGCCTCGACCTTGGAGCGCGCGTCCTCGTTCTTGCGCAACAGCTGCGCGCGTTCGTCGCGCAGCATGCGCTCGGCGGCCTTCAGGGTCTTGATCTCCTGGTCCATCCTCGCGCAGAGGCGGATAAGGTCATCGACGCGTTGTTCGAGGGCTTTCAATTGCTGCGGTTCCATTGGATGCCTTCATCGCATCGCGCGGTTCCGGTACTATAGTGACGGCTTCGACGACGGTCAATTCGGGGCGCCGCGGCGCGGCGCCCGCTCATTTTCCTCGCCCCGGAACGCGTGTATGGACCTGGATTCCGACAGCATCGCCACGCTGGCCGCCGACATCGGCGACGGGCTCTCCGGCGCGCGCCTGCACGGCGCGATGGCCGGCGCGCTGTGCGGCGGCGGCGAGGACGGCAGCGCCTGGCAGGCGCTGCTCGAGTCGGCGCTCGGCGACACGGGCGTCGGCGACTGCGAGCCGGAACTGCGGCAGATGCTGGCGCTCGCCGAGGCCGCGCTGGCCGATCCCGGATACGGCTTCGAGCCGATGCTTCCCGGCGACGACGAGCCGCTCGCCGCTCGCGTGCAGGCGCTGGCGGACTGGTGCGACGCCTTCGTGCTCGCCTACGCGGCGGCCGCGCGCGATCCGGAGCACGAGCACGTGTCGGACGACGCCGCCGAGCTGCTCGCGGACCTCACCGCGATCGCCGGCGGGCTCGATGCCGAGGCGATGGGCGAGGACGAGGACGACGAAGAGGATTTCATGCAGATCCTCGAATTCGTGCGCATCGCGACGCTCAACCTGTTTGCGGAGCGGCGCCCCGGCGCCGACGCGGTGCTGCACTGAGCGTCGCGCGCATGGCATCGGCGGCGCAGGCGCATCCGCGCATCGGGCCGCGCGAGTACGCGCGGCGCCGGCGCGAGCTGATGGCCCTGATGGGCGAGGGCAGCATCGCGATCGTGCCCTCGGCGCGCCAGATGATCCGCAACCGCGACTCCAGCTTTCCGTTCCGGCAGGACAGCGACTTCCATTACCTCTGCGGCTTCGACGAGCCGGAGTCGGTGCTGGTGCTGGCGCCCGGACGCCGCCACGGCGAGTTCCTGCTGTTCTGCCGCGAGCGCGACCGCGAGCGCGAGAACTGGGACGGCCTGCGCGCCGGACCCGAGGGCGCCTGCGAGCTCTACGGCGCCGACGACGCGTTCCCCATCGGCGACCTCGACGACATCCTGCCGGGGCTGATCGAGGGCCGCGAGCGGCTGTACTACGCGATGGGCAAGCAGCCCGAGTTCGACCAGCAGCTGATGAACTGGATCAACAAGATCCGCGCCAAGGCGCGCACCGGCGCGCATCCGCCCGGCGAGTTCCTCGACCTCGACCATTTCCTGCACGAGCTGCGCCTGTACAAGAGCGCCGACGAGCTGCGCGTGATGCAGCGCGCGGGCGCGATCTCGGCGGCGGCGCACGTGCGCGCCATGCGCGCGTGCCGGCCCGGCATGTTCGAGTACCAGCTCGAGGCCGAGCTGCTGCACGAGTTCATGCGCCACGGCGCGCGCTTCCCCGCCTACAGCAGCATCGTCGGCGGCGGCGCCAACGGCTGCATCATGCACTACATCGACAACAGCGCGGCGCTGCGCGCCGGCGACCTCGTGCTGATCGACGCCGGCTGCGAATACGAGCACTACGCCGCGGACGTCACGCGCACCTTCCCGGTGAGCGGGCGCTTCACGGCGGCGCAGCAGGCGCTCTACGAGGTGGTGCTGGAGGCGCAACTCGCCGCGATCCGCGAGGTGAAGCCGGGGCAGCACTGGAACCAGCCGCACGACGTCACCGTGCGCGTGATCACCGAGGGCCTGCGCGACCTCGGGCTGCTCGACGGCGAGCCCGAGGAACTGATCGAGCTCGCCGCCTACCGCACGTTCTACATGCACCGCGCCGGGCACTGGCTCGGGCTCGACGTGCACGACGTCGG
>CAYXJM010000254.1:0-4454 GCA_964465455.1 uncultured Klebsiella sp. | reverse complement strand
TCGGATCCAAGCGAACTGCACGATAATCGACAGGCCCTGCGCGGGGCGGATTGCGTGCCACGTTGCGCGGCCAGCCGGGCCCGCGTCGCGGGGCTCAGAATTCGTCGACCGCATCCAAGCCGATGCTGCACGGGTTGGCCCGCAAGTCACGCAGGTGCGCCGACTGGTCCCGCATTTCAGACCTTGGCGCTCCAGCGGCGCAGGAACAAGGCCACCTCGGGCTTTCCGAGCGCGCCCCGCGCAACCGCCAGCACGGTCTCGGCCAGATCGTCCTGGGGTGCCTGGAAATCGTGACCGTTCAAAGCCAGAAACACGAGCGTCGCTACCGCGCCGACCCGCTTGTTTCCATCGAGAAAGGGATGCTTCCTGACCAGGTGAAAGAGATAGGCGGCAGCCATCTCATGGACGTCCGTGTGCAGGAACTCGCCATTGAACGTCGCGCCCGGCATGCCGAGCGCCGACTTGGGCAGGTTGAGGTCCCGGATGCCCGCGATCCCTCCGTAGCGGGTCACCTGGTCCCGATGGATCTACAGGACCTCACCCGTTCGACGGAAACGCGAACTGCGCCAGCTCGCGCACGCCGCCCGCAGGCCAGCGCTGCGTGACCGTCTTGCGGCGCGTGTAGAAGCGCACCGAGTCCGGTCCGTAGGCGTACAGGTCGCCGAACAGCGAGCGCTTCCAGCCGCCGAAGCTGTGGATCGCCACCGGCACCGGCAGCGGCACGTTCACGCCGACCATGCCGACCTTGATGTTGTCGCTGAAGTAGCGCGCGGCCTCGCCGTCGCGCGTGAAGATGCAGGTGCCGTTGCCGTACTCGTGCGCGTCGATCAGCGCCATCGCCTCTTCCTGCGACTTCACGCGAACTACGCACAGCACCGGGCCGAAGATCTCTTCCTTGTACACGCGCATTTCGGGCCGCACGCGGTCGAACAGGCAGCCGCCGAGGAAGAAGCCCTCCTCGTGACCCGGTACCGTGAGGCCGCGACCGTCCACCACGAGTTCCGCGCCTTCGGCCACGCCGAGGTCGACGTAGCCGCGCACCTTCTCGTAGTGGGCCTTCGTGATCAGCGGGCCCATGTCGGTGCCGGGCACCGTGCCGGGGCCGACCTTGAGGTGCGCCAGGCGCAGCTTGAGCTTCTCGATCAGCGCGTCGCCCACCTCGTCGCCGACGGCCAGCGCCACCGAGATCGCCATGCAACGCTCGCCGCAGGAACCGTAGGCCGCGCCCATCAGCGCGCTCACGGCGTTGTCGATGTCGGCGTCCGGCATCACGATCGCGTGGTTCTTCGCGCCGCCGAGCGCCTGCACGCGCTTGCCGTGCTTCGTGCCGGTCTGGTAGACGTACTCGGCGATCGGCGTGGAACCCACGAAGCTCACGGCCTGCACGCGGGGGTCGGTGAGCAGCGTGTCCACGGCTTCCTTGTCGCCGTTCACGACGTTGAACACGCCGTCCGGCAGGCCGGCTTCCTTGAAGATCCGCGCGATCAGCAGCGCCGCGCTCGGATCACGCTCCGAGGGCTTCAGCACGAAAGTGTTGCCGCAGACGATCGCCATCGGGAACATCCACATCGGCACCATCGCCGGGAAGTTGAACGGCGTGATGCCGGCGACCACGCCGAGCGGCTGGAACTCCGACCAGGAATCGATCGACGGTCCCACGTTCTTCGCGTGCTCGCCCTTCAGCAGCTCCGGCGCCGCGCAGGCGTACTCCACCACTTCCACGCCACGCTGGAATTCGCCGAGCGCGTCGTCGAAGACCTTGCCGTGTTCCTCGGTGATCACCTCGGCGATGGCATTGGCGTTCTGCTCCAGCAGGTCCTTGAAGCGGAACATGATCCGCGCGCGCTTCAGCGGCGGCGTGTCGCGCCACGCGGGAAACGCCGCGGCGGCCGCCGCGATCGCCTGCTCCACGGTGGCGCGCGAGGCGACCGAGACCTGGCGCACGACGGCGCCGGTCGCGGGATTGAACACCGGCTGCGTGCGCGCGCCGTCGGCAACGGCTTCGCCGGCGATGAAATGACCAAGGGTCGGGAGTTTCAGATGCACAGTCATGTCAGGCCACCGTGGGGATAACGTCGTTGAGGGTGTTGAACAGGGCGTCGAGATCGGACTTCTGCGCGACGAAGGGCGGCGCGAACTGCAGCGTGTCGCCGCCCCAGCGCACGTAGAAGCCGCGCTCCCACATGGCCAGCGCGATCTCGTAAGGCCGGCGCAGCGGCTCGCCCGGGCGCGCCGCGATCGTCAGTGCGCCGGCCAGGCCGAAGTTGCGGATGTCGGTGATGTGCTTCACGCCTTTCAGGCCGTGCAGTCCGTCCTCGAAATACGGCGCCAGCGCGCGCACCTTGCCGACCATGTCCTCGCGCTGGAACACCTCCAGCGCCGCGATGCCCGCCGCGCAGGCCACGGGGTGCGCCGAGTAGGTGTAGCCGTGGGGAAACTCCACCGCGTACTCCGGGCCGCCGGCCGCCATGAAGGTCCGGTAGATCTCGCCGGAGGCGATCACCGCGCCCATCGGCAGCGCGCCGTTGGTGAGGCACTTGGCGACGTTCAGGATGTCCGGCGTGACGCCGAAGGCCTGCGCGCCGAACACGTCGCCCGCGCGACCGAAGCCGGTGATCACCTCGTCGAAGATGAGCAGGATGTCGTGCTTCGTGCAGATCTCGCGCAGTCGCTGCAGGTAGCCCTGCGGCGGCACGATCACGCCGGCCGAGCCCGAGAACGGCTCGACGATCACCGCGGCGATGTTCGACGCATCGTGCAGCGCGACCAGTTCCTCGAGCTGGTCGGCGAGCTCGACGCCGCGCTCGGGCATGCCGCGCGAGAAGGCGTTCTCTGCGAGCAGCGTGTGCGGCAGGTGGTCGGCGTCCAGCGTGTGGCCGAACAGCTTGCGATTGGCGCCGATGCCGCCGAGGCTGATGCCGCCGAAGTTCACGCCGTGGTAACCCTTGGCGCGACCGATGAATTTCGTCTTGGTCGGCTGGCCCTTCTGGCGCCAGTAGGCGCGCGCCATCTTCAGCGCGGTGTCGGCGGCCTCGGATCCCGAGTTGGTGAAGAACACGTAGTCGAGGCCGTCCGGCGTCATCGCCTTGATCATGTTGGCGAGGCGGAACGACAGCGGGTGCCCGAACTGGAACGCCGGGGCGTAGTCGAGTTCCTGGATCTGCTGCGCCACCGCGCGCGAGATCTCCGCGCGTCCGTGTCCCAGGCCGCAGCACCACAGCCCCGAGAGGCTGTCGAACACGCGCCGGCCGTCGTCGGTGAGGTAATGGCAACCCTCGGCGCGCACCACCATGCGCGGCTTCTGCTTGAACTCGCGGTTCGGCGTGAAGGGCATCCAGTGGGCTTCGAGTTCCTCGCGACTGAGCGCGGGAACCATCGCGGTGGTCTGCATCTGCGTCATGGGCAATACCTGCGCGCCGCCAGGCGCTCCGTAGGCCGGGCTTCAGCCCGACATCCTCTGGGTCGGGCTGAAGCCCGACACCCTGTAGGTCGGGCTTCAGCCCGACATCCCGACCGTGCGGCCCCACTCTACGAATTGCCTAAAGTTTCGTAAATGACTATTTTTGAATACAAAGTTGATAGTTTATGAAACTTTATGAAAAAACCCCTCCCCGGCCAGCTCTCCGACGTCGACCTGCGCCTGCTCCGGGTGTTCCGCACCGTCGTCGACAGCGGCGGCTTCGCGGCCGCGGAGCTGCAGCTGAACATCGGCCGCTCGACGATCAGCCGCCACATCAAGGACCTGGAGACGCGGCTCGGCGTGAGCCTGTGCCGGCGCGGGCGTGGCGGCTTCGCGCTCACGCCCGAGGGCAGCCGCATCTACCAGGCGACGCTGCGCGTGCTGGGCTCGATCGCCGACCTGAGGAGCGAGATCCACGACCTGCACCAGCGCCTGAGCGGCAGCCTGCAGCTGGTGCTGTTCGACAAGACGGTCACCAACCCGCAGGCGCGCGTGGCGGCGGCGATCGGTGCGCTGCAGCGGGTCGCGCCCGACGTGTCGGTCGAGATCCGCATCCACCCGCTGAACGAGATCGAGCGCGGCATCCTCGACGGCCGCTTCCACGTCGGCGTGCTGCCGGTCTACCGGCGCTCGGGGGCCTGCGAGTACCACCCGCTGTTCGGCGAGACGATGTACCTGTACTGCGGACGCGGGCACGCACTGTTCGCGCGCGCCGACGCCGCGATCGAGGACGCGCAGGTGCAGACGGCGGCGTTCGCGGGCCTGGGCTTCCACTCCGACAACATGGAGCGCGGGCACGAGTTCGGCCTCGACCGGCGCGCCACCGCCTACGACCAGGAGGGCGTGGCCACGCTGATCCTCTCGGGTGCCTACATCGGCTTCCTGCCCGACCACTACGCGGCGAGCTTCGTGCAGCAGGGGCTGATGCGCGCCGTCCGGCCCGGGCGCTTCACCTACCGCTGCAGCTTCGGCGCGATCGTGCGCCACGACGCGC
>CAYXJM010000253.1:0-4463 GCA_964465455.1 uncultured Klebsiella sp. | reverse complement strand
CTCCAGCACCAGCAGCCGTCCGCCGGGGCGCCGCACGCGCAGCATGGACTCCAGCGCGCGCTCCTTGTGCGTCACGTTGCGCAGGCCGAAGGCGATCGTGATGCAGTCGAAGCTGTGATCGGCGAAGGGCAGTTGCTCGGCGTCGGCGAGAACGAAATCGACGTTGGCGCACACCCCGTGATCGAGCAGCTTGTTGCGCCCGGTGCCGAGCATGGACTCGTTGATGTCCGAGAGCACCACGCGCCCGCTCGCGCCCACGAGGCGCGAGAAGCGCGCCGCGAGGTCGCCGGTGCCGCCGGCCACGTCGAGCACGCGGCTGCCCTCGCGCACGCCGGAGAGCTCGACGGTCAGGCGCTTCCACAGGCGGTGGATGCCGCCCGACATCAGGTCGTTCATCAGGTCGTAGCGCGAGGCCACGGAGTGGAACACGCCGCCCACGAGGCGCGCCTTGTCCTGCTCGGCGACCTCGCGGTAGCCGAAATGCGTGGTCCGTTCGTCAGCCATGTGCGTCTCCGTCGCGCGCGCTCATTGCCTGGCGATCAGCACCGGGCCCGCCGGGTCGCGCGAGGCGCCGGCCAGCTCGAGGCGCGCGAGGTAGTCGGCCCAGCGCTTGTGCTGCTCGCGGCAGAGCTCGTAGAGGTATTCCCAGGAATAGATGCCGCTGTCGTGGCCGTCGGAGAAGTGGAACTGCAGCGCGTAGTTGCCCACGGTCTCGATGCGGTCGATGGTGACGAGGCGCTTGCCGGTCTGCAGCGTCTCCTGCCCGGCACCGTGGCCGCGCACCTCGGCCGAGGGCGAGTACACGCGCAGGTACTCGCAGCCGAGGCTGTAGTGCTCGCCGTCGGCGTAGCCGAGCTCCAGCACGCGCGAGGCCTGGTGCAGGCGGACCGTGACGGGCACCCTCGATTGTCCGCTCATGCTCGCGCCCGCTGCTCTCCCGCTGGATTGGCCCGCTAGCTTACAGGATAAAGCGGCTCAAATCCTCATTGCGCGCCAGCTCGCCGAGCTGCGCGTCGACGTAGGCGGCATCGACGACCAGGCGGCTCGTCTCGCTGCTGGAGCCGCGGTCGGCGGCGCTGAAGGAGGCCTCCTCGAGCAGGCGCTCCATCACCGTGTGCAGGCGCCGGGCGCCGATGTTCTCGGTGCGCTCGTTCACCTCCCAGGCCACTTCCGCGAGGCGGCGGATGCCGTCCGGCGTGAACTCCACCGCGAGGTTCTCGGTCGCCAGCAGCGCGCGGTACTGCTCGGTCAGCGAGGCGTCCGGCTCGGTGAGGATGCGCGCGAAATCGTCGGGGCCGAGCGCGGTGAGCTCCACGCGGATCGGCAGCCGCCCCTGCAGTTCGGGGATCAGGTCCGAGGGCCTGGCGAGATGGAAGGCGCCCGAGGCGATGAACAGGATGTGGTCGGTGCGCACCGTGCCGTGCTTGGTGCTGACCGTGCAGCCCTCGATCAGCGGCAGCAGGTCGCGCTGCACGCCCTCGCGCGAGACGTCGGCGCCCTGGTACTCGGACCGGCGCGCGATCTTGTCGAGCTCGTCGAGGAACACGATGCCGTTCTGCTCCACCGCTTCCAGCGCGCGTCGCTTCAGTTCGTCCTCGTTGACCAGCTTCGCGGCTTCCTCGTCCTCGGCCATCTTCAGCGCGGCGCGCACGCTCATGCGGCGCGTCTTGCTGCGCCCCGCCGAGAGGTTGGCGAACATGCTCTGCAGCTGGCTGGTCATCTCCTCCATGCCGGGCGGCGCCATGATCTCGACGCCCACCGGCGCGGCCGCGAGCTCGATCTCGATCTCGCGCTCGTCGAGCTCGCCCTCGCGCAGCTTCTTGCGGAACACCTGGCGCGCGGCGGAATCGCGCTCCGGCGCGGCGGCGCCCGGCGCCGGGCGCGCCGGCGGCAGCAGCGCGTCGAGGATGCGCTCCTCCGCGGCGTCCAGCGCGCGCTCGCGCACGCTGGCCATCTCGGCCTCGCGGTGCATCTTGATCGACACGTCGACCAGGTCGCGCACGATCGACTCGACGTCGCGCCCGACGTAGCCGACCTCGGTGAACTTGGTGGCCTCGATCTTCAGGAACGGCGCGTTGGCGAGGCGTGCGAGGCGGCGCGCGATCTCGGTCTTGCCGACGCCGGTCGGGCCGATCATCAGGATGTTCTTCGGGGTGATCTCGCGCGCGAGCCCGGGCTCGAGCTGCATCCGGCGCCAGCGGTTGCGCAGCGCCACCGCGACGGCGCGCTTGGCCTCCTGCTGGCCGATGATGTAGCGGTCGAGTTCGTGGACGATCTCGCGAGGGGTCATGCTGGACATGGGCGCAATACCGTTGGTGTGCGGGCGGTGGTGTCGCGCCGCGCCTCAGGGCGCGGCGTCGAGCTCTTCGATGGTGCGGTTGTGGTTGGTGTAGATGCAGATGTCGGCGGCGATGCCGAGCGCGCTCTCGACGATCTCGCGCGCCGGCAGGTCGGTGTGGCGCAGCAGCGCGCGCGCGGCCGACTGCGCGTAGGGACCGCCCGAGCCGATCGCGATCAGGCTGTCCTCGGGCTCGATCACGTCGCCGTTGCCGGTGATGATCAGCGAGTTGGCGCGGTCGGCGACCGCGAGCAGCGCTTCCAGCCGGCGCAGCGCGCGATCGGTGCGCCAGGCCTTGGCCAGCTCGACCGCCGCGCGCACCAGCTGTCCCTGGTGCTTCTCGAGCTGCGCCTCGAAGAGCTCGAACAGCGTGAACGCGTCCGCGGTGCCGCCGGCGAAGCCGGCGATCACCTTGCCGTTGTGCAGGCGGCGCACCTTGCGCGCGTTCGCCTTCATGACGGTGTTGCCCATCGAGACCTGGCCGTCGCCGCCGATCACCACCTTGCCGTGGCGCCTCACCGAGAGGATGGTCGTTCCCCGATACTGCTCCAAGGCGTTTTCCTCGTGTGGCTCAGGCTGCGTGCGGCGCGGTGCGCACCCCTCCGGCGGATATGCGGGCGCGGGCGCGCCGTTTCAAGGGCGGGCGCGGCACGCGCTCACAGCGTGTCGATGCCGACGTCGTGCAGCGCGCGGCGCGCCCTCGCGAGCGCCTCGGGATCCGCGAAGGGCCCGACGCTGACGCGGTAGCGCGTCTGGCCGTCGGCGGTCTTCACGGCCTCGATGCGCGCGTCGTAGCCGAGCAGCAGGATCTCGCCGCGGCGGCGGTCGGCGTCGGCGTGCTGGCTGAACGCGCCGGCCTGCATCGCGAGCCCGGCGGGTTTCGGCGCTTCCGGCTTCGGTGCTTCCGGCTTCGGTGCTTCCGGCTTCGGCGTCGCCGGCGTCGCGGCGCCCGCGACGGGCGGGACGCCGGTCGCCGCCGCGGTGGCGGGCTTCGCGGCAGGCGGCGCGGCGGCGACCGCCGGCTTCTGCGGCTCGGGCACCTCGACGGGTTGCGCGGGCCTGGCGGCGGTTTCGGCCCCCCGGGCGGCGTCCGCGGCGCCGCCGTTCTCGCTCTGGCGCAGGATGTCGTAGAAATCGAACTGCGGCCTGGTTTCCGGCGCGGCGGCCGTCTTCTCCGGCTTCTCCGGCTTCGCGGGCTCCGCCGGCGCCTCGCTCGCGCCGGCCGGCTCCGGCGCGGCGGCGCCCGCGGCGGCCTGTTGCTGCGGCGGCGGGGTGAGCGTGGCGAGGTAGACCAGGAAGCTGACCAGCGTGCCGATCACGATCCCGCTGACGAGCCACAGCCACGGTGCGTGCGCGGGCCTGGCTGCGCGGTTGGCCCGCGCGGCGCGTTGTTTGGCGAAGTCATGGGCCATGATCGGGTCTGCAGTGTGTGCGCGCGAGGAGCGCTCGGGCTACGGTCGGGCCGGCGGCCCGGGAGCGCGTATTATCAGGATCGCGCGGCCCGTTGCCAAACGGCGCCGCGTGCTCAGGCGCCCTCCTGCGGGTCCACGTCGATGTGCCAGCGCTCGACGCCGGGCGCGCGCCGGGTCTCGAGCAGCCGGCACGCGGCGTCGAGCGCGGCGTGCAGCGGGGCGCGCTGCGCGTGCGACAGCAGCAGCTGCATGCGGTGGAAGCCGGCGCGGCGCTGCATCGGCGCCGGCACCGGGCCGATGATCTCCACCGTGCGGTGCGCGCGCTGCAGTTCCTGCCTGAGCTCCTGCAGCAGCGCGAGCGCCGCGGGCTGCGCGCGGCTCTCGGCGCGCAGGATCGCGAGGTGCGCGTACGGCGGCAGCCCCAGCTGGCGGCGTTCGGCGAGGATGGGTTCGATGAACGCGCCGTAGCCCCCGTTCACCAGCCGTGCCAGCCACGGATGCCCGGGGTGGAACGTCTGCACCAGCACCTCGCCGGGGCGTTCGGCGCGCCCGGCGCGCCCGGCGACCTGCACCAGCAGCTGCCCGGTGCGCTCGGCGGCGCGGAAGTCGGCGCTGAACAGCCCGCCGTCGAGGTCGATGATCGCGACCAGGGTCACGTGCGGGAAATGGTGCCCCTTGGCCAGCATCTGCGTGCCGACCAGGATGCACGGCTC
>CAYXJM010000252.1:0-4488 GCA_964465455.1 uncultured Klebsiella sp. | reverse complement strand
TACTGCAGTCCGGCCACGCGCGCGCTGTGCAAGGTGCTGCTGCCGGACGCGGGTTTCCTGCAGGAAGAGGACGCGCAGTACGCGAACCGCAAGAAGTTCAGCAAGCACGCCCCCGCCGAGCCGCTGTTCACGGAGCAGGACGCCTACAGCGTGCTGAAGCAGTTCCGCGAGATCGACTACGGCGAGGCGCACCCGGTGGCGAAGGGCCTCGAGGCCACGCTGACGCCCGTGGGCCACATCCTGGGGGCCACCAGCGTGCGGCTCGACGACGGCGAGCGCACGCTCGCCTTCAGCGGCGACATCGGGCGCCCGCACGATCCGGTGATGTTCCCGCCGGAGCCGCTGCGGCCCGCGGACTATCTCGTGGTCGAGTCGACCTACGGCGACCGGCGCCATGCCGTCGTGGACTTCGAGCGGGTCTTCGAGGACATCATCAACGCCACGATACGGCGCGGCGGCATCGTCCTGATACCGGCCTTCGCGGTCGGACGCGCGCAGACGCTCCTCTACATCATGCACCGGTTGCGCGCGCGCAAGGCGATCCCGGACGTGCCGATCTACCTGAACAGCCCGATGGCGATCCGCGCCACCGAGATATTCCACAGCTTCCACCGCGAGCACAAGCTGACCGACGAGGAGTGCGAACACATCGACGAGACGACGACCTTCGTCCGCACCGTCGAGGAATCGAAGGCGCTGGTCGGGCAGAGCTACCCCTGCGTGATCATCTCCGCGAGCGGCATGGCGAGCGGCGGCCGCGTGCTGCACCACATGAAGTCGCTGATCGGCGACCATCGCAACAGCATGGTCTTCGTGGGCTACCAGGCCCCCGGCACGCGCGGCGCCGCGCTGGTGGCCGGCGCCGACTCGATCAAGATCCACGGGGCGTATCTGCCGGTGCGCGCCGAGATCCACAACCTCGATGCGCTGTCGGCGCACGCCGACGCCGGCGAGATCATTCAGTGGCTCAAGGGCTGCAGGCAGCCGCCGCGGCGAACGTTCGTGACCCACGGCGAGCCGGCGGCGGCCGACGCACTGCGCCTGCGCATCCGCGACGAGCTCGGCTGGCGCGTCAGCGTGCCGGAATACGCGCAGGAGGTGGCGCTCGATTGACGCTGCCCGGGGCGCCGCGCATCATGGCTCCGGCCGCATCCACAACAAACCGAAGGGGATACTGATCCATGCGTCGCTCGTTCCTTCTCGCTGCCGCGCTGTTCGCGCTGTCGCCGCTGCCGGTGCTCGCGCAATCGGGTTCCGGGACCCTGTGGGAGGTCGGGATGGAAATGGAGGGCATGCCGGCGGGCATGGCGTCCATGATGCCCAGGCATCGCGTCTGCATGTCGAACGACCCGGAGACGCCGCCGCCTCCGGACGAGGGTTGCACGATCCTCGACCAGCACAGCCGGGGCAACAAGCACTTCGCGAAGATGAAGTGCAAGGACGGCGTGATGGAGCTCGAGCAGACGCGCACGCAAACCGCCATGTCCTCGGTGATGAAGATGACCGACAACAGCGGCGAGGTCACCGAGATGACCATGAAGGGCACCGTGGTCGGCGAATGCGACTACAAGGCCGACAAGCAGGCGCGCGAGAAGCAGGTGGCCGACATGCAGCGCAAGGTCGACGAGATGCAGCGCCAGTCGGCCGCGCAGCTGGCCGCGACCTGCAACGAGGCGCTCGCGAAGATGCAGGGGCCGCTGTTCGGCAAGGATTCGCTCTGCGTCGAGCAAAAAAGGGAATACTGCCGCCGGCTCGGCACGCGCGAGGGCTATGCGGTCATGGCGAAGGCGGCCGCTGTCGGTGAGGGTTACGCGGGCTACAGCACGAAGGAGCAGGCCGCCAACTGCGGTCTCGACGACAAGGCGTTGCGCGGCAAGCACTGCGCGAGTGCGGTCGCGGCCGCGGATTTCTCGTTCGTGGCGAGGCTGTGTCCCGAGGACACCTCGCGCCTGTGCTCGCAGGCCGAGGCGGCGGAGCAGTTCGGCTACCTGTTCGCGCACTGCCCGGCCGAGAAGCAGAAGTTCATCGCCACCCATTGCGCCGGGCGCAAGTATTCCAAGGACATCGACCCGCGCTATCGCGATCGCTGCTGGGCCGAACGCAAGAGCTGGCTGGGCAACGACGGCAGCGCGCTGCCGACCAATCCGGCCGACGCGGTGGGTGCCGGAGTCAAGGAGGGCGTGAAGGGCCTGAAGAAGGTGTTCGGCTTCTGAGGGCCTGCGCGCGGCGTCGCGGGTCCGGCCGGCACTGACACGCGGGCTCGCGCGGCCGTGCGCGGTGTGCGCCCGTTCTGGTTCCTGCTGTGGCTGGCGGCAGGGCTCGTGCACGCCGCCGCCGACGCGTCGCCCCAGCCGGCGGCGGCGTGGGTGCTGGAGCGCGACGGCGTGGTGCTCGGTGCGCACCGGGCCGACCGGCGACTCCCGCCGGCGAGTCTTGCCAAGCTCATGACCGCGGTGCTCTGGCTGCAGCGTCCCGAACGGCTCGATGCGGCGGTCCGCGTGAGCACCCGCGCCGCGGCGGCCACCGGCGCCCGTGCGGGGCTGGTGGCGGGGCAGCGCTATCGCGGTCGTGACCTCCTCGCTGCGATGCTGATCCGCTCCGGCAACGATGCCTGCCTCGCGCTGGCCGAACAGGCGGCGGGTTCCGTGGAGGCCTTCGTGGCGCAGATGAACCGCGCGGCCGACGTGCTCGCGCTCCGCGACACCCGCTTCGTCAACCCCTGCGGCTGGGACGCCGAGGGTCAGCACAGCTCCGCGCGCGACCTGCTGCAGCTGGCGAAGGTCGCCATGGAGTATCCGGAGATCCGCGAGCGGGTCGCACAGCCGGCCATGCGTCTCGCCACGCTCGACGGCAAGGCGGCGCGCGAGCTCGCGAACACCAACCTCCTGCTCGGGCGACTGCCGGGCGCGCGCGGCGTCAAGACCGGTTTCACGGCGCGCGGCGGCAAGTGCCTGGTCGCGTTCGCCGAGCGCGACGGGCACGCGGTCTGGCTGGTGCTGCTGGCGGCCCCCGAGCGCTGGTGGACCGCGCACGCGCTGATCGAGCAGGCCTTCGCCGATGCCCCGCGCTCCTGAACCGCTGCTCTGGCGCGCGCTGCCCGGCGTGCTGGCGCTGGTGGCGCTGGCCTACGCGAACAGCTTCGCCGGGATTCCGCAGTACGACGACTGGAACGTGATCGTCGACAGCCCGGCCGTGGCATCGCTCGCGGCGTGGCGCGAGTCGATGCCGGGCATCCGTCCGCTGCTGAAGCTGAGCTACGCGCTGAACAACAGCCTGGGCGGGCTCGCGGGCTTCCATGCCCTGAACCTGCTGCTGCACGGGCTGAACGTCGTGATGGTGCTGGCGCTGCTCGGCCGGCTGCTGCCGGGGGCGCCGGCCGCGGCGCTGGCGGGTGCCCTGCTGTTCGGACTGCACCCGGTCAACACCGAGGCGGTCACGATGCTCTCCGGGCGCTCCGTGTCGATGATGAGCCTGTTCTTTCTCGCCAGCGTGCTGGCCGGGCTGCGCGGACGGACGACGGTCTCGCTGCTGGCCTTCGTCGCCGCGGTGGCCACGCGCGAGACGGCGCTGGCGCTGCCGGCAACGCTCGCGCTGGCGCTGTTCTGGCAGGAGCGCCGCGACGATCCCCTGCTGCCGCCGGGCCGCGCGCTCGGCCGCGCGCTCGCGGCGACGCGCTGGCACTGGCTGGCGGCCCTGCTCGCGCTCGGCGCCGTGCTGGCGCTGCCGCGCTACCGGGAGCTGCTCGCGTTCTCCTTCGGCATCCGGACGCCGCTCGCGAACCTGCTGAGCCAGGGCGGTGGCGTGCTCTGGCTGCTGGGGCAACTGCTGCGGCCGTGGGCGCTGGACGCCGATCCGGTGCTGCCGGTCTTTGCGGCCTGGGATGCGCGCTGGCTCGTCGTGGCGCTGACGTGGTGCCTGCTGCTCGCCGCTGCGCTCGCCGGCCTGCGGGCGCGGCGCTGGGCGGGCTTCGCGCTCTGCTGGCTGGTGCTGGTGCTCGCTCCCGGCCACTCGCTGGTGCCGCGGCTCGATCTGGTCAACGAACGCCAGCTTTACCTGGCGGCGGTGCCGCTCTACGGGCTCGCCGGGCTCGGCTGGTGCCGCCTGCGCGCGCGGGCGCCGCGGCCGGCCATGCTGCTGGGCTGCGTGTTGCTCGCGGCGCTGGTCGGCCTGACGTGGCAGCGCAACACCGTCTACCACTCGGAGACGGCGTTCTGGTCCGAGGTGGTCGCGAAGAACGCGCTGCACGGACGGGCGTGGAACAACCTCGGCTACGCGCTGGAGCACGAGGCGGGGGGCGACCCGCGGGCCGCGTTGCAGGCCTACGAGCGCGCGATCGCGCTGGACCCCGACGACTTCACGCCGCAGTTCAACCGCCGGCGCCTCTGCGCCAGTTTTCCGGCAGCCTGCAACGGGGAGCACTGAGCCGCGTGAACCAAAAAAAAGGTTCATCGAGCAATTCCGGGGAAGGCGGCGCGGATCTTCAGGAAG
>CAYXJM010000251.1:0-4502 GCA_964465455.1 uncultured Klebsiella sp. | reverse complement strand
CCGGGCTCGACCGCAAGCAGCCGGTGCGCGTAGTCGATCGCGCGGGCGAAATCTCCGAGCCGGATCGCATTCAGCGCGAGATTCTGCAGCGTCTGCACCCGCGCCGGCTCGATCTCGTGCGCCATGAGATACAGCTCCCTGGCGCGCCCGTGCCTGTCGAGCTGCGTGCAGGCCGAGCCGCCCACCTCGGCGGCAGCGAGTCTCTGGATCGGGTTCGCGGCTTCGGCCCTCAGCACGCGGTCGCAAAGTTCCGCCGCCAGCGCGAACTCGCCGTGACCGTAGCTCTCGATGGCCCGCGCGACGCACTGGTTCAGCTCCGCGGCAGTCGAGGCGGCCGGGACCGCGGTCGCCGTGTCCGCTGCCGGGGGCTTCGGCCCCGGCGTGGCCGCAGCCTCCTTCAGCCCGCAGCAATGCTTGTAGCGCTTGCCGCTGCCGCAGGGGCAGGGCGCGTTCCGCGAGGCTGCCCCCGGCAGCGCCCGCGCCGCGGCGACCGGCGACTGCGCGGCGTGCACCGGTGCAGGCGCCGGCGACACGGTCGCGTGATCGTGAACAGCGGAGGCGGCGCCATCGTGGGCGCGGATCGCGGTGATCCCGCCGTCGAGGATCGCGTCGCTCCAGTGGCGCATGATCGCGCCGCGGTCGAAGCGCGCCCGGTATGCATCGCGGATACGCGTGAAGTCTTCGCGCGAGTACGCGCAGATCCGCTCGCCCAGTTCGGCCGCGGGCCGATCCATGAAGAGCACGCCCTCCAGCTGACCGTACGCTTCACGGTAGGCGGGCAGCGGCGAGAGGATCGCGAGCTTGCCGCAGCGCAGTGCGTCGCTGACCACCACGCTGGTGCCGTTGCCGTGCTGCGGCGTGTGCAGCAGGGCCCGGTATTCGCGGCTGAGCATGCGGATGTCCGCGATCGGCGGCTGCCGCCGCAGGCGTCCCCGTTCGATCAGCTGCAGCGCCCGTTCGGCCTCCCCGGCACCGAGAGCGGCGAGCGCATCGACTGGCAGCCCGTCCTGTGACCAGCAGCAGAGCGAGTACGGCGGCGGCAGCGCCTGCAGCAGTGCCAGCGCGAGCGGCAGCTGTGTCTTGGACGCCCAGCCGATGGCGCCGACGCAGGGGGGCGCGGCGAACGCGGGTTCGAAGTCGATGTTGTCGATGATCGGCAGCAGGCTGCATTTTGCCGCACGGGTGACGGCGGACAGGTGCGCGACCTGCTCGGCGTGCAGGTGGATGACACGCTCGAACTGCGCGCAATGTTCCTCGCGGATCGTGACCGCTTGCCGCGTGGCCAGTTCCATGATCACCGCCACCTTGCGCGAGGCACGGATCCATTCGGCGTCCTGCGGCGAGAACGGCAGGTGCAGCACGGCCACGTCGAAACGCTGCTGCCCGAGCGCCGCGCGATCTGCGGGCCCCACGCGCAGGTCGCCGAAATGCCCGAGCAGCTCGCGGCTCGCCTTCGGGGTGTGCGAGCGCCCCAGGGCCACACTGACGCGGTGCTCGCGACCCAGGTACCGCGCCAGGTTGAGCAACAGCCGCGTGGAACCGCCCATGCTCCCCTGCTGCGAATAGACCAGGATGTCCATGACGCGCCCCCTACACGCCGACGTCGTTGTAGCCCCTGATGCCCTCGCGCACCACGCGCGCCGGATTGCCGGCGACGAAGCAGTTCGGGGGCACGTCGCGTATGACCACGGCGCCCGCGCCCACGATCGCGTTCGCGCCGACGCTGACGCCGGGCGCGATCGTCGCCCCGCCGCCGATGAAGGCGCCGGCCCCGATGCGGCAGTTGCCGCAGAGCACGCAGCCGGGGCCGAGGCTGGCAAAGTCTCCGACCGAGGCATCGTGGCCGATGGAAGCCGAGCGGTTCAGCAGCACCTGCCTGCCGAAGACGCAGTTGGCGCCGATCACGACGCCGGCGTTGACCTGGAATCCCTCGCCGAAGACGGTGCTTCGCGCCAGGATGGACGTCGGGTCAACGAGCGTCGCGACCCGCGTGAAGCCGATGCCGACGGCCTCGGCGAGGACCCGCTTGCGGTGCCCCGGCGTGATCAACGGGATCGCGATCGGGTGAGCCCTCATCGCGTCATCGCACGCGTCCGGGCGCAGCACGGGCTCCAGCCCCGGGTATTCGCGGGCCGCCGGCGTCGGCATGTTGTCGACGAAGGCCGCAATCGTCACGCCGGCGCGCAAGGCGATCTCGACGGCTTCGTGCACATAGGCCGAGGCGATGCCGTAGAGAACGACGACCCGATCGCTCGCGACGCTCATTTCAGTTCCTCCCGGGGCGCCAGCCTGCCAGCGCTTCGCAGATCCGGTCCACCTCGTCATCCGAGAGTTCCGGGTAAATGGGTATCGAGAGCATCTCCGCATAGAGCCGCTCGACCTGCGCCAGCGACCCGGCCCGCGCGACGCCGCGATAGACGCCCTGGCGATGGACGGGCGCGGCGTAGTGGCGCGCCGTCTGGATGCCGGCTGCTTGCAGCGCCGCCGCGAGCTCGTCGCGACGCGGGGAGCGGACGACATAGAGATGGAACGCATGCGTCACGCCCGGAGCCGTCTCGGGCGCGAGCACGCACGGATGCCCGGCGAGCGCCCGCGAGTAACGCTCCGCGATGTGCTGGCGCCGCGCGAAGGCGGCGGGAAAATCCGCCAGTCGCAGCGCGAGCACCGCGGCCTGCAATTCGTCCATGCGCGAGTTCTGGCCCCGGCGCTGGCTGCAACGGTCCTCGTCCCAGCCGTACTGGCGCAGTTGCCGCAGCACCGCTGCCGTGTGCTCGTCCGCGGTGACCACGGCGCCGGCATCGCCCAGCGCCCCGATGTTCTTGGTCGGGTAGAAACTGAGCGCGCCGGCCGCGCCGAAACTGCCCACCGGCCGGGTGCCGATGCGCGCACCGTGCGCCTGGGCACAATCCTCGACCAGCGCGACGTCCCGTGCGCCGATGACCGCGCGCAGCCCCGTGATGTCGGCGGGATGCCCGAAGATGTGCACCGCGACGATGGCGCGGGTCCGCGGCGAGAGCAGCGAGGCCACGGATTCCGGGCAGAGGCAGAGCGAGTGCGGATGTATGTCCGCGAGCACCGGGATGGCGCCGGCGCACTCGATCGCGGCGACGGTGGCAATTGCCGTGTGCGCGCTCGTGATGACCTCCTTGCCCGCCGCGCCGAGTGCACGCAGGGCGAGCGTGACGGCATCCGTCCCCGAGGCGACCGCGACCGCATGCGCCGATGCGCAGAACTCCGCAAACGCACGCTCGAAGCCCGCCACCCGCGGGCCCAGGATGTACTGGCCGCCGGCCACGACCTCTGCCAGCGCGGCGTCGACCTGCTCGCGGTGGCGCGCGAACCAGCGCGCGGGGGCAACGATCGGGATCATCACGGCCAGTAGTGCTCGCCGAAGCGGCCGAAGAACGCCAGCGTCCGGCGCAGCCCCTCGTCGAGGCCGACCCGCGGCTGCCAGCCCAGGTCCCGGCTGATGCGGTCGTGGCTGCCGAAGTAGTCGCCGATGTCGATACGCTTGCGGTCCTCGGGAAACCCGACCAGCTCGTAACCGCCCGCTCCGTGGATGGCGATCAGCTTGCGCGCCAGTTCCTCCAGGTTCAGCACCTCGGCCGAGCCGAGGTTGTAGACGTTCCCGCCGGCGTCGCGCGCGAGGGCGCCGTGCAGCATGGCACGCACCACATCGTCGACGTAATTGAAGTCCCGCATCTGCCGGCCGTCGCCGAACACCGAGAGCTTCTCCCCGCACAGCAGGCGCCGGATCCAGGTGCCGAGGAAGGTCTGGCGGTCGTCCTTCACGCGCATGCGCGGGCCGTAGGTGTTCGTCAGGCGCAGCACGGTCGTACGCAGGCCGTAGACCTGCGCGTACAAGCGGTGATACATCTCGCCGGCGAGCTTGTGGATGCCGTTTACGTCCACGGGTCGCAGCGGGTGATCCTCGTCGACCGGAAGGTATTCCGGCTTCCCGTAGATCTGCCGGGTGCTGGCGAAGACGGTGCGCACGGCGGGATTGACCGCGCGACAGGCCTCGAGCACGACGAGCTGCGCGCGCACGTTCGCCTCGAGATCCTGCGCCGGATCCCGCATCGAGTCGATGTGGCTGGTCTGCCCGGCCAGGTTGAACAGGTAGTCCTGCCCCGCGAGCAGTTCGCGCACGAGCCGCTCGTCGCGCATGTCGCCGATGACGCACGCCGCCCGCTCAGGGATCGGCGCGACGTTGAAGCTGTTGCCGCCGTGGGTCGGGGTGAGATTGTCCAGCAAGGTCACGTCGGCGCCCAGTTCGCACAGCCGCAGCGCCAGGTTCGAACCGATGAAGCCGAGCCCTCCCGTCACCAGCACGCGCGCGCTTGCGAAGCCCGCGCGAAGCGCCGCGTCGTCACAGCTCATCGGCGTAACCGAAGGTGTCGAAATCGGCACGGTACAGGCGGTCTGCCGCGGTGATACAGGAACAGCACCTGCGGGGCACAATGCAGGTCCATCGCGCGCGGCGGCACGCTCGCCAGCACGTC
>CAYXJM010000250.1:0-4532 GCA_964465455.1 uncultured Klebsiella sp. | reverse complement strand
CTGTTCGGCTTCTTCATCGCGCGCGTCGGCGACGAGCACGCCGAGCCGCTGTTCATCTTCTGGAGCGCGGTGTTCCAGGTGATGATGAAGATCACCGAGTTCATCATGCGTTTCGCGCCGATCGGGGTGTTCGGGCTGGTCGCGGCCGTGGTCGCGGAAACCGGCTTCGACGCCGTGCGTCCGCTCGGGGTGTTCGCGCTCACCGTCGTCGCCGCGCTGGCGACGCACGCGCTGCTGGTGATGCCGCTGCTGGTATGGCTGCTCGCGCGGGTCCGGCCGTGGCGGCTCTACCGCGCGATGTCGCCCGCGCTGCTCACGGCGTTCTCCACCGCGTCCTCCTCCGGCACGCTGCCGGTCACGCTGGAGTGCATGGAGAAGAACGCGGGCATCTCGAACCGGATTTCCAGCTTCGTGCTGCCGCTGGGCGCGACCGTCAACATGAACGGCACGGCGCTCTACGAGTGCGTGGCGGTGATGTTCCTCGCCCAGGCCTACGGCGTCGAGCTCGGCCTCGGCACCCAGGCGCTGATCGTGCTGAGCGCGCTGATCACCTCGATCGGCGTGGCCGGCGTGCCCTCCGCCTCGATGGTCGCGATCGGCATGATACTCACCGCGGTCGGCATCCCGGTCGAGGCCATGGGCGTGCTGTTCGTCTTCGACCGCGTGCTCGACATGCTGCGCACCAGCGTCAACGTGCTCGGCGACGGCGCCACGGCGCTCGTCGTCGCCCGCCTGCAGGGCGAGCAGACGTTGCTCGCGGCACCGGAGCGGACATGAGCGCCGGCGCACGCGACGGCGCGCCGGCGTGGCTGCTGCGCTGCCTGCTCGTGGTGTTCGTGACGCTGGCCCCGCCCGTGGGCGCGGCGGAAGGCGACGCGGCCGCGGAATTCTTCCGCGGCAAGCGCCTGGTCTACATCGTGCCCACCAAGCCGGGCGGCGGTTACGACGCCTACGCCAGGCTGATCGCGCGACACCTGCCGCAGCACCTGCCGGTGAAGGCCGTGGAGGTGCGCAACGTCCCCGGCGCGAGCCACCTGATCGGGGTGCAGCAGTTGTTCGCGGCCGAGCCCGACGGCCTGACGCTGGGAACGTTCAATTTCGGCCTGATCTATGCGCAGATCACCGGAGCCGGCGGCTCGCAGCGCGACCTGCGCGAGCTCGGCTGGATCGGCAAGGCCGCCACCGACGCGCGCGTGTTCGTGGTCGGCGCGCAGACCGGCATCGGGACCGTCGCTGAACTGCGTCAGCCCGGACGCACGCTGCACCTGGCCACCTCCGGCAAGGCGAGCGCCAGCAACTACGAAACCGCGACCGTGATCCGCCTGCTCGGGCTGGACGCGACGCTGGTGCACGGTTTCGGCGGCAGCGAGGCGGAGCTCGCCGTGATGCGCGGCGACATCGACGGCATGCTCGCGACCTGGAGCGCGCTGCGTGAGTTCGTGGCGCAGGGGCGCGGGCGAATCCTGTTCCGGATCGGCGCCGGACCGGCGGAGCTCGCGGCCGTGCCGGAGCTCGGCGAGCTGGTGAGCGGCGAGGAGGCGCGGCAGTTCGTCGCGCTGGTCGCGGAGCAGGCGGCGCTGGCGCGGCTCACGGTGGCGCCGCCGGGCCTGCCCGCCGACCGGCTGGCGGTGCTGCGCGAGGCCTACATGCGCACGCTGGCCGATCCGGCGCTGCTGCGCGAGGCGGAGCGCATGCAGCTGCCGATAGACCCGATGGACGGCGCGGCCGTCGAACAGCGCATCACGGCGCTGTTGTCGCAGCGCGCCCCCGCCCCCTGATGTTCGCCGAAGCGCTCGCCGGGCTCGGGGCCTTCCTGCACGATGGCTCGCTGCTGGCCGCGCTGCTGCTCGCGGTGCCGCTGGGGGTGCTGGCCGGCGTGGTCCCGGGGCTCGGCGGCAAGCTGTCGATCGTGATCGCTATTCCCTTTCTCGTGGGCGTCGAGCCGGCCGCCGGCGCGGTGTTCCTGCTCGCGATGCACGCGGTGATCCACACCGGCGGCCCGATTCCCAGCATCCTGCTCGGGGTGCCGGGCAGCGGGCCGGACGCGGCGACCGTCGTCGACGGGCACCCGCTCGCGCGCAAGGGCCAGGCCGGGCGCGCGCTGGGGGCGGCGCTCGCGGCGTCCTGCGTGGGCGGCATCGTCGGGGCGCTCGTGCTGGCGCTGGCGCTGCCGCTGGTGCGCCCGGTGCTGCTCGCCTTCGGTCCGCCGGAAGTGTTCATGCTGGCCGTCCTCGGCATCACCTTCATCGCTGCGGTGAGCGGCGACCGCCTGCTGCGCGGGCTCATGGTGGGCTGCCTCGGGCTGCTGGTTTCCTTCGTGGGCATGGATCCCATCGGCGGCGTGGCGCGCTACACGGCGGGCCAGCTGTTCCTGATGGACGGCGTGGACCTGATCACGGCCGTGGTGGGCCTGTTCGCGATACCGGAGCTGCTCGCGCTGCTGCGCAAGGAGGGGCACGGCGCGACGCGCCTGGGGCGCGACGTCGCGGACGGGGGCATCCGCGCGGGCATGCGCGAGGTCTGGCGGCACCGCTACCTCACGCTGCGCGCCTCGCTGATCGGCACCGTCGTCGGCATCATCCCCGGCCTCGGCGGCGACGTGGCCTCGTGGGTGTCCTACGGCCACGCGGTACAGAGCTCGCCGCGGCGCGAGGAATTCGGCAAGGGGCGCATCGAGGGCGTCATCGCGCCGGAGGCCGCGAACAATTCCAAGGAGGGCGGCAGCCTGCTGCCGACGCTGTTCTTCGGCATTCCCGGCAGTTCCGGCATGGCCGTGATGCTCGGCGCCTTCGTGACGCTCGGCATCACGCCCGGTCCGGCCATGGCCGAGGAGGGGCTGCCGCTGGTCTGGACCCTGATCTGGGCGCTGGTGCTCGCGAACGTGCTCGCGGTCGCCGTGTTCCTGCCGAGCGCGGGCCTGCTCGCGCGCGTGTCGGGGCTGGCGGGGGCTACGGTGTTTCCGTTCGTGCTGTGCTTCGCGCTGATCGGCGTCTACCTGAGCGCGCTGCAGTGGCAGGGCTTCGTCGTGCTGTGCGGCTTCGGCCTGCTCGGCGTCGCGCTCAAGCACCACGAGTGGCCGCGCGGACCCTTCGCGATCGGGCTGGTGCTGGGTACCACCGCGGAGGTCGCGCTGCACCAGTCGCTCGCGATCTGGGGTGGCGCGTTCCTGCTGCGCCCGCTGACCCTGGCGCTGGTCGCGCTGGTGCTCCTCAGCGTGTGGCAGAGCCTGCGGCGCCATCGCCGCGCGCCGGTCGCGCACGCGCCGGACCCGGGCCTGCTGGCGGTCTTCGCGGGCCTGTTCGCGCCGGCGCTGGGCGTGGCGCTCGGATACCCGGCGCCGTCCTCGGTGCTGCCGGCGCTGGTTGCCGGGCTGGGCGCGGTGCTCGCGCTCGGCAGCGCCGTGGCGCTGTGGCGCGGGCGTGCGCCGCCGGCGGCGGGCACCGCGGCGGCCGAGGGCTGGCGCGTGCACCGCGCCGGCATCGGCTGGCTCGCGCTGTTCGCGTCGATGGCGCTGGCGTTCGGCCTCTCGCCGGGGCTGCCGCTCGCGCTGCTGGTGCATCAGTGCGCGGCGCGCCGCGGAGCGGTCCTGCGCGCCGTGCTCGCGGCGCTGCTGATGCTCGCGATCGTGGAAGGCGTGTTCGCGCGCGTGCTCGGCGTGAGCCTCTATCGCGGGCTGTTGCCGATCGGCTGAGCCGCTCAGTGCAGCACGCGCGGTGCGGCGGCGTCGTCCGCCCCCGGGTGCAGCGGGCCGCAGTCGAGGATCTGCTGTCGCGCGTTGTCCTTCATCGTCGCGGTGGTGCACAGCACCACGAGGTCGCCGGGCCCGGCCAGTGCGAGCGCGTGCCCGATCGCCTCGGCCTGGTCGGGAATCACCGTCACCGCGTCCGGCGCGACGCCGTTGGCGAGCAGTTCCCGGCGCACCAGCGCCGGCAGCTCGCCCTCGGCGTAAGCGACCATTTCGCGTGAATCGCGGCACACGAAGCGATCGAAGTGCCCGGCGACGCGCGCGGCGATGTCCCGCAGCGCCTCGCGGCTGGAGCGTCCCGGGCAGCCCACGAGCAGGATCTTGCGCCCCGCGACCGGCCAGCGGTCGACGAAGTCCACCAGCACGCGGTAGCAATCGGGATTGTGCGCGTAGTCGATGATCGCGGTGAACGGCCATTCCCGCACCACGTTGAGCCGCCCGGGCGTGTTCTCCCACGCGGTGCTGAAGGCGCCGAGCGCGCGTCGTGCCGCATCGGGCGGCGCGCCCAGCAGGTGCGCCGCCGCGACCGCCTGCAGGGCGTTGCCGACGTTGTGCGCGGCGCGGCCGTCGAAGGTGGCGGGGATGTCGTCGACCGCGATCACCGGCGTCGCGTCGTCGCCGTCGCGCAGCACGAGCCAGTCGCGGCCGCCGACCGGCTCGACCACGGCGAACAGCGCCTCCTTCCCGGCGGCCGCGGCACCGGAGTCGCGATGCAGCGCGGCGAGCGCGGCCGCCGGTTGCGTCGGCGAGCTCCAGCAGACCACCCGCGCCGGCAGCCCGGTGCTCA
>CAYXJM010000249.1:3285-4645 GCA_964465455.1 uncultured Klebsiella sp. | reverse complement strand
TGAACAACGGCTACCTCGGCATGGTCAAGCAATGGCAGGACATGCAGTACGCCGGGCGGCACTCGCACAGCGCCTACCAGGATTCGCTGCCGGACTTCGTGAAGCTCGCCGAAGCCTACGGCCACGTCGGCATCCGCGTCGAGTCGAAGGAGGAGCTGCGTCCCGCGATGGAAAAGGCGTTCGCGCTGAAGGATCGCCTGGTGTTCATGGACATCGTCGTGGACCCGCACGAACACGTGTATCCGATGCACATCGCGCCTGGCTCCCTGCGGGATATGTGGCTCAGCAAGACGGAGAGGACCTGAGATGCGCCGGATCATTTCCCTGTTGATGGAGAACGAGGCGGGTGCCCTGTCGCGCGTGATCGGGCTGTTCTCGCAGCGCGGTTTCAACATCGAGACGCTGAATGTCGCGCCGACCGAGGATCCCACGCTGTCGCGTCTCACGCTGACCACGAAGGGTGACGATCGTGTCATCGAACAGATCACCAAGCAGCTGAACAAGCTGGTCGATGTGGTGAAACTGAGTGATCTCACCGAAGGCGCGCACATCGAGCGCGAGCTGATGCTGATCAAGTTGCGCGCGACGGGCGCCCAGCGTGACGAGATCAAGCGCTGCGCGGACATCTTCCGCGGCCAGATCGTCGATGTGAGCAGCTCGCTCTACACGGTCCTGCTCACGGGCACACAGCAGAAGCTGGACGCCTTCATCCAGGCGGTGGGCGATGCGGTGATTCTGGAAGTGGTGCGCAGCGGTGTGGCCGGCATTGCGCGCGGAGACCGGGTGCTGAGCCTCTAGCTCGGGCTTGTAGGTCGGGCTCGTAGGTCGGGCTTCAGCCCGACAAGGGTTCGGCAAAGCCGAGCCCGCCATTCCAGCCAGTCGCCATGAATGGCGACCTACACCGCAAGGGTTCGGCAAAGCCGAACCCGTCATTCCAGCCAGTCGCCATGAATGGCGACCTACACCGCAAGGATCCGGCGAAGCAGAACCCGCCTTCCAGTCGCCATGAATGGCGACCTACATCAAGGGCAGGCGCGCCCGGAGCCCTCCGGGCGCGCGCCGGTCTTCATCAGACGATCTTTTTCATCGCGGTCATGTGCGAGCGCAGCGTGCGACCGACTATCTCGACCGGGTGATTGCGGATCGCCGCGTTCACCGCGATCAGTTCCTGGTTGTCGACGCCGTTGTCGCCCGCGAGTCCCTTGCCGATCACGTCGGTGTCGATGTCGCGCATGAAGTCCGCGAGCATCGGCACGGCGGCGTGCGCGAACAGGTAGCAGCCGTATTCCGCGGTGTCCGAGATCACCTTGTTCATCTCGTAGAGCTTCTTGCGCGCGATCAGGTTCGCGATCAGCGGCGT
>CAYXJM010000249.1:0-3185 GCA_964465455.1 uncultured Klebsiella sp. | reverse complement strand
TCTGTTCGAAGGCGGTCTTGCCGGTCGCCTCGCGCCAGCCGAGCAGGTTGCGGTCGTCGGCCGCCCAGTCGATCATCATGGTGCGCGAGAACTCGCCGCTCATGATGTCGTCCATGTGCTTGTTGAACAGCGGGCGCAGGATGCCCTTGAGGCGCTCGGCCAGTTCGAAGGCGGCGACCTTCGCCGGGTTCGACAGGCGGTCCATCATGTTCGTGATGCCGCCGTGCTTCAGCGCCTCGGTGACGGTTTCCCAGCCGTACTGCACGAGCTTGCTGGCGTAGCCCGGGGCGATGCCCTTCTCCACCATCTTGTCGAAGCACAGCAGCGAGCCGGCCTGCAGCATGCCGCAGAGGATCGTCTGCTCGCCCATGAGGTCGGACTTCACTTCGGCGATGAACGAGGACTCCAGCACGCCGGCGCGGTGGCCGCCCGTGCCGGCCGCGTAGGCCTTGGCGAGCTCGAGGCCCTCGCCGCGCGGATCGTTCTCCGGGTGCACGGCGATCAGCGTCGGCACGCCGAAGCCGCGCTTGTATTCCTCGCGCACCTCGGTGCCCGGGCACTTCGGCGCGACCATGATCACGGTGATGTCGGGGCGGATGCGCATGCCTTCCTCGACGATGTTGAAGCCGTGCGAGTACGCCAGGCACGCGCCCTGCTTCATCAGCGGCATGATTTCCTTGACGACCGCGGTGTGCTGCTTGTCGGGGGTCAGGTTGCACACCAGGTCCGCCGTGGGGATCAGTTCCTCGTAGCTGCCGACCTTGAAGCCGTTCTCGGTGGCGTTCTTCCACGACTGGCGCTTTTCCGCGATGGCGCTCTGGCGCAGCGTGTAGCTGACGTCGAGGCCGCTGTCGCGCAGATTCAGGCCCTGGTTCAGGCCCTGGGCGCCGCAGCCCACGATGACGATCTTCTTGCCGCGCAGGGCCTGCGTCTCGTGCGCGAACTCGCCGCGGTCCATGAAGCGGCACTTGCCGAGCTGCTCGAGCTGCTGCCGCAGCGGCAGCGTGTTGAAATAGTTTGCGGACATGATCGGGCTCCTGTGGTGCGCCGCGCCCGGGCGGGGCGGTCGAGCAGGCCACGATATGCCGGCGCTTGTGTTGCGTAAAGTGATATATTGGGGACGTCATATTGCGCTGAACGCAACGAAATGGATTCGCGCGACCTCGAGATCTTCCTGCTCCTCGCCGAGACGCTGCACTTCGGGCGCGCGGCCCAGCAGGGCAACCTGTCGCCCTCGGCGCTGAGCCGCACCATCCAGCGCCTCGAGAGCGAGCTGGATTGCCGGCTGTTCGACCGCAGCAACCGCGAGGTGCGCCTCACGCCGCAGGGCCGGCTGTTCCAGGCGCAGGCGCGCGACCTGCTGGAGCGCATGCGCGATCTGCGTCGCCGGGTGCGCGCCGATTCCGCGGCGCTGCAAGGCAGCCTGACCCTCTATTGTTCGGTGACCGCGAGCTACAGCCTGCTCGCGGGCTTGCTGCCGGAGTTCCGCGCCCGCTACCCGGGCGTCGAGATCAACCTGCACACCGGCGACGAGGCGAGCGCGCTCAGGCGCGTGGCGCAGGGGCGCGAGGATCTCGCGATCGCCGCGCGCCCGGACCAGCTGCCCGCCAACATCGCCTTTCTCGAGCTGGCCACGACCCCGCTGGTCTTCATCGCGCCGCCCGCGAGCCAGTTCGAGCGGCTTCCGGGCGCGGAGCCCGCGCCCGACTGGAGCCTCATGCCGATGATCCTCCCGGAGACGGGGCAGGCGAGGGAGCGGGTCGATCACTGGTTTGCCGACGCCGGCGTGACCCCGAACGTCTATGCGCAGGTGTCCGGCAACGAGGCCATCGTCAGCATGGTGGCGCTCGGTTGCGGTGTCGGCGTGGTGCCGCAGCTGGTGCTGAAGTCGAACCCGTTCGGCGACAGCGTGCGCGTGCTCGACGTGACGCCGGAGCTGCATCCGTTCCGCATCGGGCTGTGCTGCCGCCAGGGTTCGCTGGCCAATCCGCTGGTCGGCGCGCTGTGGGGGCTGGCCGGCGAGGGGCTGCGCCGCGGCTGACACCCGTCTCGACGCTGCCTTATAGTAAAAAGCACTGATCATTCGCAGGAGTCGCCGGTGGACCAGGACGCAGACAAGGGCGTTGAGGAAACGCAGGCCGTCGAGCACGGCCTGCCGTTCGACGAGCACGTCGAGGAAGTGTCCGAGGGCGGGCGCCGCGTGCAACGGCGCGGCATTTACCTGCTGCCCAACCTGCTGACGACCGGAGCGCTCTTTTCCGGCTTCTACGCGATCGTCGCGAGCATGAACGCCCACTTCGAGGCGGCGTCGCTCGCGATCTTCGTCGCGATGTTCTTCGATGGCCTCGACGGGCGCGTCGCGCGACTCACCAACACGCAGAGCGCGTTCGGCGTGCAGTACGACAGTCTCTCCGACATGGTGTCGTTCGGCGTTGCGCCGGCGCTGGTCGCGTTCAGCTGGGCGTTGTCGTCGATGGGCAAGCTGGGCTGGGCCGCGGCATTCGTTTACGTCGCGGGAGCGGCGCTGCGCCTCGCGCGTTTCAACACGCAGGCCGCCACCGCCGACAGCAGCTTCTTCCGCGGGCTCGCCAGCCCCGCGGCGGCCGCCCTGCTGGCCGCGCTGGTGTGGTCGGCCACGGACCTCGGCTTCCAGGGCGAAGAGCTGCCGCGCCTGGTTGCGGCGCTGGCGGCATTCGTGACCGCGGGCGCCGGCCTGCTGATGGTCAGCAACTTCCGCTACCAGAGTTTCAAGAAGATCGACCTCCGGCGCCGCGTTCCTTTCGTGATCATGCTGCTGGTGGTGCTCGCGGTGGGCGTCGTGACCGTCGATCCGCCGCGCATACTGCTGCTGGTCGCACTGGTCTATGCGCTCTCGGGACCGGGGCAGCTCGTCGTGCAGCGCGTGCGCGCGCGCCGTCCGGCCCCCTGAAATAGGCGTTTTTCCCGCGTTTCCGCGGGTTCTCGTCGCGCCGCGCCGTCGCGCCGGGGTGCGGGGGCGAGGGTTCGCACCCTGACCCAGGGGAGGCTCCTGTCAAGTTTCCGGTCGTGGTCGGCGGGCGTGAAAAATACAGGCGCACTTTTTTCGTCGCGACGCTTGCCACGTCCGATTCGACCCGTATAATGCGCACCTCCTGACGGGCTGAGGCCAAGAGGGAAGCGGCACCGAAGCGTAGCCGCGGTTGTTT
>CAYXJM010000248.1:0-4646 GCA_964465455.1 uncultured Klebsiella sp. | reverse complement strand
TGTCGTAGTGCTCCAGCGTCCCGTCCGGGCGCGCGAACAGCAGGCGGTTGCGGAACGCGCCGGCCTCGCCGATCGCGAGGCTCCCGGCGATCGCGCAGCCGTGCCGCGCCGCCTGCGTGCGCAGCCACTGCACCGTGGGGCCGTCGGGCGCCTCGGCACAGCCGGCCGGCTCCATCGTGAAGCCGGTGGCGAACATCTCGGGCAGCAGCGCCAGCGCGCTGCCGGCGGCAGCCGGCAGCAGGCGGCCGAAGTGCGCGCGGTTGGCCGGCGCGTCCTGCCACGCGAGATCCTGCTGGAATATCGTGACGCTCAGATCCTGCACAGCACCTCCGCGGCGCGCGCGAGCGTGTCGTCCTGCTTGGCGAAACAGAAGCGCAGCAGCCTGAGCCCGGGCGGCCGCTCGTAGAACACCGAAACCGGGATCGCGGCCACGCCGTGGCGGCTGACGAGCTCCTCGGCCATCGTGAGGTCGTCGGCATCGCTGATGCCGGAGTAGTCGAGCAGCTGGAAGTAGGTGCCCGCGGAGGGCCGCGCGCGCCAGCGCGAGCCGGCGAGCAGGCGGCAGAACAGGTCGCGCTTCGCCTGGTAGAACGCGGGCAGACCATCGACGTGCTCCGGCGCGGCGGCCATGAAGTCGGCCAGCGCGTGCTGGATCGGCGTGACGGCCACGAAGGTCACGAACTGGTGCACGCGGCGGAACTCGCGCGTCAGCGCGGGCGGCGCGACGCAGTAGCCGGTCTTCCAGCCCGTGGCGTGGTAGGTCTTGCCGAAGGAGAACACCGCGAAGGCGCGTTCGGCCAGCGCCGGCCGCGCCAGCACGCTGCGATGCGCGCCGGCGTCGAAGACCAGGTGCTCGTAGACCTCGTCGGACAGCACCAGCAGGCCGTGCCGCTGGACCAGCTCCTCGAGCCGGTCGAGGTCGGACGCCGCCAGCACGCTGCCGGTGGGGTTGTGCGGCGAATTGATCACGACGAGGCGCGTGCGCGGCGTGATCGCGTCGGCCACGCGCTGCCAGTCGATCGCGAAGCCGGGCGGCAGCAGCGGGATGCGCAGCGCGCGTCCACCGGCGAGACGCACCGCCGGTTCGTAGCTGTCGTAGCTCGGATCGAACAGGATCGCCTCGTCGCCCGGGCGCACCGTCGCCATGATCGCGCAGAAGATGGCCTCCGTGGCGCCGGGCACCACCGTGACTTCCGCCTCCGGATCGACGCGACAGCCGTAGGAGCGCGCGACCTTCAGCGCGATCTGCTCGCGCAACGCCGCCACGCCCGCCATCGGCGCGTACTGGTTGCGCCCCGCCGCGACGTGGCGCGCCAGCGCCTCGCCGAGGCCCGCGGGCAGCGCGAAGTCGGGAAAGCCCTGCGACAGGTTGATCGCGCCGTGCTGCTCGGCCTTGCGCGACATCACCGTGAAGATCGTGGTGCCCACGTCGGGCAGCTTGGACTCGATCATCGACCGCACGTCGCCCCGGCCGCGCGCGGCGCGCCGCGCAGGTGGAAATTCATCGGCTCGTACTCCTCGCTCCGGTGTGCACGGGTGACGTGGCACGACGCTACCACGCCGCCGGCCGGCGGGGAACAGCCGGGGCGCGTGGAGACGGGTTGACGCCGCCGGGGCCGCCCGCGACATTACCGCGTCGACGCGCCGGCGCGCGCCGCGCCGCCCGCACGCGCGCCACCCACCCCGAGGACACCCGATGCCGATCGCCCGCCACGCCGCCGTCCTGCTGCTTGCGCTCGCCGCCGTGCGCCTGGCGTGGGGCGCCGGGGCGGCCGGGCCCGGCACGCCGGCCGACGACTGGGCTGCGCAAGGGGCCGCTGAGCTCGCGGCCGCGCGCGCGCTGTTCCCCGGGATGCCCGAACGCGCGCGCAACGTGATCCTGTTCGTGGGCGACGGCATGGGCATCACCACCGTCACCGCCGCGCGCATCCTCGAGGGGCAGCAGAAAGGGGGCAGCGGCGAGGACAACGCGCTCGCCTTCGAGCGCCTGCCCTTCGTCGCACTGTCGAAGACGTACTCGGCCAACCAGCAGACACCCGACTCCGCGCCGACCATGAGCGCGATGATGACCGGCATCAAGACCAACGACGGCGTGATCAGCATCGGCCCGGAGGTGGCACATGGCGAAGGTGCGCGCGACGTCGTGCAGGCCGCCGCGCGCCCCACGCTGCTCGAACTGGCCGAGGGCGCCGGCCTCGCGACCGGCGTGGTCAGCACCGCGCGCCTCACGCACGCCACGCCGGCGGCCTGCTACGCGCACACCGCCGCGCGCGACTGGGAGGCCGACGCCGACCGGCCGGCCGGTGCGACGGTGCCGGACATCGCCGCGCAGCTGATCGACCGCTTCGGCGCCGGTGGCATCGGCGACGGGCTCGAAGTCGCGCTCGGCGGTGGCCGCGAGAAATTCCTGCCGGCGTCGACGCGCGACCCCGAGGACCGCGGCGCGCACGGTGCGCGCCGGGACGGGCGCGACCTCACGCGCGAATGGCGACGCAAGTTCGGCGGGCGGGTCGTGTACGACCGCGCCGGCTTCGACGCCGTCGATCCGGCACGTACCACGCACCTGCTCGGGCTGTTCGAGCGCTCGCACATGGAATACGAGGCCGACCGCGCACGCGACGCGGGCGGCGAGCCCTCGCTGGCCGAGATGACCGCGAAGGCCATCGACATCCTCGCGCGCAACCCGCGCGGCTGGTTCCTGATGGTCGAGGGCGGGCGCATCGACCACGCGCACCACGCCGGCAACGCCTATCGCGCGCTCACCGACACCATCGCGCTGTCCGACGCGGTGCGCGCGGCGCTGGCGAAGGTGGACCTCCGCGACACGCTGGTGATCGTCACCGCCGACCACAGCCACGTGTTCACGATGGCCGGCTACCCGGCGCGCGGCAACCCGATCCTCGGCAAGGTGGTCGAACCGGGCGCGAGCGGAGCGGCGCTGGCGGCCGACGGCAATCCCTACGCCACGCTCGGCTACGCCAACGGCGCCGGCTTCCACGACGGCGCCCACGGTCTGCCGCCCTACCCGCGCGCACCGCGCGCCGGTCGCTCCGCCGATCTGGCACGCGTCGACACCGCGCACCCGGACTTCCACCAGGAGGCGCTGGTGCCGCTGGCATCCGAGACCCACGGCGGCGAGGACGTGGCGATCTTCGCCGGCGGTCCGGCGGCACAGTTCTTCCACGGCGTGCAGGAGCAGAGCTACGTCTTCTACGTGATGCGCGCGGCGCTGGGACTGTGACGCCATGCTCGGCGAGGCTCCGCGCATCCTCTGCCTGGCGACGCTCGGCGCCGCGCCGCTGGCCGAACTCGTCGGCGCCGCGGCGGCAGCCGGATTTGCCGGAGTCACGCTGCGCCGCCACCACCTCGAGCAGGCGCGCGCCGACGGGCTCGACGACAGCGGGATCACGGCGCTGCTGCGCCGGTGCCCGCTGGGCGTGGTGATGATGGAAGCGCTGACGCACTGGCCGGCGGACGTGGCGCGCGACGCCCGCGCCGCGGCCCAGGCACGCGCCCTGTTCGACTGTGCCGTTGCCGTGGGCGCCCGTGACACCTGCGCGGTGCTGGTCGACGGCACGCCGTGGCCGCGCGAGCAACTGGTTCGGGCCTTCCGCTCGCTGTGCCGGATGGCTGCCGGCCACGGCCTGCGCGTGGCGCTCGAGTTCGTGCCGTGGTCGGTGATCGGCAGCCTCGGGGCGGCCATCGACATCGTCGAGCGCGCCGGCTGTGCCAACGGCGGCCTGCTGCTCGACAGCTGGCACTGGGCACGCGCCGGCACGCACGAGGCGGAACTGCAGCCGCTCGATCCGGCACGCGTCTTCATGCTGCAACTGAGCGACGCGCCGGCGCAGCCCGCGCCCGACCTGTGGCAGGAGACCCTGCACGCGCGGCTGCCGCCGGGCGCCGGCGCCATCGACCTGCGCGGACTGATCGCCACCCTGGAGCACCACGGCGTGAACTGCCCGGTGGCGGCAGAAGTGTTCAGCGATCGCCTCGCGACGCTCGGTCCCGCGTGCGCCGCGCGCGAACTGGCCGCCGGCCTGGAGGCCCTATTTTCACCAAAACCCGCCCGTGAGCCCGGACCCGCGAGTCCGTAGAATGCCTGCGCCCGCTGCGGGCCCACGACCATCGCATCATCCTGGAGGACATCCGCCGTGCGTATCGACGAAGCCGACCGCGCCACCCTGGGCGCCTGGGAAAGCGAGCTGACGGCACGCTATGCCGCGCTGGCCGCGGCAGGGCTCAAGCTCGACGTCACGCGCGGCAAGCCCAACAGCCAGCAACTCGACCTGTCGGACCGGCTGGACGGCGTGCTGGGCGCGAACTACCGCGGCGAGGACGGCACGGACCTGCGCAACTACGGCGGCCTCGACGGCATCCCCGAGGCCAAGCAGCTGTTCGCACCGGTGCTGCAGGTACCCGCGGACAACGTGATGGTGGGCGGCAACAGCAGCCTCACGCTGATGTGGCAGTGCGCGCTCTACGGGATGCACTTCGGCTTCGACGGGCCGCAATCGGCCTGGCGCAACGGCGGCCCGGTGAAGTTCATCTGCCCGGTGCCGGGCTACGACCGCCATTTCCGCATCTGCGAACACCTCGGCATCGAAATGGTCACCGTGCCGATGACCGAGAACGGCCCGGACATG
>CAYXJM010000247.1:0-4675 GCA_964465455.1 uncultured Klebsiella sp. | reverse complement strand
ACCGCGCCGAGCGAGGCCATCAGCATCGGCAGCACCGCGAAGAAACCGCCGACGCCGAGCAGCGACAGGCCGATCGGCAGCCCCAGCGCGAGCAGCGAGCGCAGCTCGCGCGCGCACGGCGGGCCGAAGTCGGCCCACAGCCGGTAGTGGCGCAGCGCCGGGGCGCACAGCGAGTAGAGCGTCCACGCGAGGACGAGCAGCGAGAACGAGGCCAGCGTCGCCCAGCCGCAGCCGGCCCCTCCCATGCGCGGCAGGCCGAAGCCGCCCAGCACCAGCGCGTAGTCGAGCGGGATGTTGACCAGGAAGGCGCCCAGGTTGAGCCACATCACGGGTCGCGTCAGGCCCAGGCCTTCGTGGGTGGTGCGGAAACACAGCGCGAGCGGCAGCAGCACGGCCGTGCCGATCGTGGGCAGCAGGTAGCCGGCGGCGATGTCGGCCACCGCCGGCGTCACGTCGAGGAAGCGCACCGCGTGCATCGCGCCGAAGATCGCGAGTCCCGAGAGCAGGGCAAGCGGCAGCGCGAGCCACAGGGTCTGCTGGAACTGCCGGCGGATGCCCGCGACGTTGCCCGCGCCGTACTGGTGGCCCACCAGCGCGGTGTTGGCGAGCATCACGCCGAAGACCAGCAGCATCGCCAGGTCCCAGGCGTAGAAGCCCAGCGTCACCGCGGCGAGGTCGTCGGTGCCCGCGTGTCCGGCGACCACGACGTCGGTGACGCCCATGCCGACGAGCGCGAGCTGGCCCGTCACCAGCGGCAGCGCGAGCGCGAGCACGCGGCGGGATTCGGCGCGCAGGTCGCGCCAGCGGGGGTGCAGGGCGGTGTCGTTCACGGCGCCATTCTGGCCAATCGGTACGCTCCCGGCCAGCCAAATCGTGCGGGTACTGCGCCGGTTCGACTTCAGCCGGACATCGCCCGGCGCGACCCGCCCGGCCCCGCGCGCAGCGGATCCTGCCGGTAGTAGCGCGCGAGCAGCGCGTAGGCCCCGGGCAGCACCTCGTGCAGGTGCTCGGGGATCGTGAAGAAGTGCTCGCTGAGCACCGCGAAGAACTCCGCGGGGGACTCCAGCGCGTAGTCGTCCACCTCGGTCTCGCCGTAGGCGTCCCAGTCGTCGCCGGTGCGCCGCCAGGCATCCGTCATCACGCGCATCCACTCGGCCCCGCTGATGCCCGATCCCGACAGGTCGGGCACGCCGTTCATGGCGCCGTCGCCGAGATCGAGCTTGTGCGCGCACTCGTGGATCACCACGTGGTAGCCGTCGGCATCGCGCGAGGCCTCCACGTCCGCCCAGGACAGCAGGATCGGGCCGGCGTCCCAGCTCTCGCCGGCGACGCGCTCGTGGCCCTCGGTCACGACGCCGGCCTCGTCGATCTCCTCGCGCGGCGCGAGGAACTCGTCCGGGTAGACGATCACGCCGCGGAAGCTGCGATAGGCGCGCAGCCCGAGCTCGAGCACGGGCAGCGCCGCGGCGACGGCGATCTCGATGCGCTGCTGCGGTTGCAGCGCGAAACCCGCCGCGGGCGAGACGATCTTGTCGGCGAGGAACAGCGTGGCGGTCTCGCGCAGGCGCCGGCGCCCGGCATCGTCCAGTCGCGCCAGCAGCGGCAGCCGTGCGCAGACGGCGTCCCAGTCGCGATCGGCAAAGGCGTGGCGAGCGAGCTTGCGGCGGCGGAAGAATTCGAACACGCGGACTCCGTTGGCAACGGAGTCAGCGTACCACGGTGACGGCGCAGTGCGCGTGGCGGATGACCTCGTCGCTGACGCTGCCGAGCAGCAGTTCGCGCACCGGGGACAGGCCCCGGCTGCCCATCACGATCAGGGTGGCGTGCTCGCGGCGCGCGAGCGCGACGATCTCCGCGGCCGGCTCGCCGATGCTCACCAGCGTGCGCACGCCGGCGAGCGGGCCCATCGCCGCGCGCGCCTTGTCGAAGCTCGGTCCCGCGATGCGGCGCTCGGCCTCGGCGATCTGCGCGGCGTCGAGCGAACCCAGCGCGAGCGTCTCCGAGCCGGGGGCATCGTGCACGTGCAGCAGGATCACCTCCGCGCGGCTCAGCGTCGCGTAGGCCGCGGCCCACGCGGCCGCGCGCGCCGACGCGTCCGAACCGTCAACCGGCACCAGCAACCGTTCCATCTTCGCTGCCTCCCTTACCGGTGCCCGATCATAGCAGCGGCGCGATCACCAGGCTCACGATCGCCATCACGTTGATCAGGATGTTCATCGAGGGTCCCGAGGTGTCCTTGAACGGATCCCCGACGGTGTCGCCGACCACCGTCGCGGCGTGCACGGGCGAGTGCTTGCCGCCGTAGTGGCCCTTCTCGACGTGCTTCTTGGCGTTGTCCCACGCCCCGCCGGCGTTCGACATCATCAGTGCCAGCAGCACGCAGGCGAGCAGCCCGCCGCCTAGCGCGCCGCCCAGCGCCTCGGCGCCGATGCCGAAGCCGACCAGCGGCGGCGTGGCCACGGCGATCAGCCCGGGCGCGAGCATGCGCTTCAGTGCCGCGGTCGTGGCGATGTCGACGCACTTCGCGGTGTCGGGTTCCGCGCTGCCCTCCATCAGCCCGGGGATCTCGCGGAACTGTCGCCGTATCTCGACGATCATTTCCATCGCCGCGTCGCCCACCGCGGTCATCGAGATCGAGGCGATCAGGAACGGCACGACGCCGCCGATGAAGAGCCCGGCCAGCACGTGCGGGTTGTTGAGCGACAGGTCTATCGCCGCCTGTCCCGTCGCGGCGCGGTGCGCGTCCACCGTTTCGACGTAGGCCGCGATGATGGCCAGCGCCGCCAGCGCGGCGGCGCCGATCGCGAAGCCCTTGCCGATCGCGGCGGTGGTGTTGCCGAGCGCGTCCAGCGCATCGGTGATCTCGCGGGTCTCGGGCCCGAGGCCGCCCATCTCGGCGATGCCGCCGGCGTTGTCGGCCACCGGGCCGAAGGCGTCTATCGCCATCGTGATGCCGACGGTGGCCAGCATGCCGACGGCCGCGATGCCGACGCCGTAGAGGCCCGCGAGCGTGGTCGAGACGTAGATGATCGCGCAGATCGCCAGCATCGGCACCGCGACCGACTGCATCCCGACCGCGAGGCCCGTGATCAGCACCGTCGCCGGTCCGGTCTGGCCTGCCGCCGCGATGCGCAGCACCGGCGTGGACGAGGTGTACCACTCGGTGACCAGGCCGATCACGATGCCGCCCGCGGCGCCGCAGATCACCGACCACCACACCGCGGCGTCGACCCCCAGCGCGCGGATGACGAACCAGCCTCCCGCGATGAACAGCAGCGGCGCCGCGGTGGTGCCGCTGCGCAGTGCCAGCGCGGGCCGCTGTGCCGACAGCAGGCGCACCAGCGCGATGCCCGTGACCGAGGCCACCAGCCCGGTGGCGGCGAGCGCGAGCGGCAGGAACATCAGCGCGGCGCGCGCCTCGCGCTCCGTACCGAGGGGCACCAGCGCGACGGACCCCGCGGCGGCCATGGTCGATGCCATCGCGATGGTGGCGATCATCGCCCCGCAATACGACTCGAAGATGTCGGATCCCATACCGGCCACGTCGCCCACGTTGTCGCCGACGTTGTCCGCGATGACGCCCGGATTGCGCGGGTCGTCCTCCGGAATCCCCGCCTCGAGCTTGCCCACCAGGTCCGCGCCGACGTCGGCGCTCTTGGTGTAGATGCCGCCGCCGACGCGCGAGAACAGCGCCACGGTCGAGGCGCCCATGCCGAAGCCGTGGATCGCGTGCGCCGTGTGCGGGTCGCCGCCGAACACGAGGTAGAGCGAGCCGAGGCCGAGCAGCCCGAGCGAGGCCACGCACAGGCCCATGACCGAGCCGCCGTAGAAAGCCACCGCCAGCGCGGCCGCGGCGCCGTCGGTGTGCGCCGCCGTGGTCGTGCGCACGTTGGCGCGCGTGGCGGCGTACATGCCGAGCCAGCCCGCCAGCGCCGAGCACGCGGCGCCGCAGGCGAAGGCGAACGCGGTGTCGCCGCCGAGAAAGACCCACAGCAGCGCGGCGAGCACCGCGGCGAACAGCGCGAGCATCCGGTACTCGCGCCTCAGGAAGACCATCGCGCCGAGGTGGATCGCCGCGGCGATCCGGCGCAGCTTCGGGTCGCCTTCGGGGTAGCGCGTGAGCAGCAGGTAGACGACGAACGCACAGACCAGGCCGAGGGCGCCGAGCAGGGGCGGGAGTTGCTGCATGCCGGACATACGATCTCCTTGCCGATGCGCAGGAGGGATCGGAGCCGCGGCGCAAAGTCATTCTGCGCCGGCGGCACAAAACAACCCTTCGGCGCCGGCAGGGCGTTTCGCGCCAGCTGCCGGCAACGGAGCACTGGAACCGTCAGCATCGTAGACCCGGGGGGCGCAGGGCTCAAGCACCGGGATTGACAGCACTCCCGTGCATCCGCGCTGAACCCGCCGCTGGCGCTGTCCGGCAGTCGCGGTGACGATGTCAGCCGGCAGCGGATTCGTGCGGTGCGTGCGCTCAGCGGCTCCCGGCGAGCCGCTCGAGCGCCTCGGCATGCAACGCCCGGCTCGCCGCCGCCACCACGAAGCCGCCGTTCGAGGCGTCCTCGCCGTGGCGGCCCGTGACCACGCCGCCGGCGGCCTCGATGATCGGGATCAGCGGCTGGATGTCGTAGGCCTGCAGGCCGCCCTCGATCACGAGGTCGATGTGCCCGAGCGC
>CAYXJM010000246.1:0-4677 GCA_964465455.1 uncultured Klebsiella sp. | reverse complement strand
CAAGACGCACCCGAAGTCGAAGAACCTCTGGGTCGACACGCCGCTCAACCCCGATGCGAAGCTGAGCCAGTCGGTCGCGGTCTACGACATCAACAACCTCGACGCGGGCTTCCAGAGCCTGCCGATCGCCCAGTGGGCGGAGGTCGGCGAAGGGCCGGCGCGCGTCGTGCAGCCCGAGTACAACGCCGCGGGCGACGAGGTCTGGTTCTCGGTGTGGAACGGCAAGGAACAGACTTCCGCGATCGTGGTCGTCGACGACAAGACGCGCACGCTGAAGGCGGTGATCAAGGATCCGCGACTGATCACGCCCACCGGGAAGTTCAACATCAACAACACGCGCAAGGACATCTACTGAGTCCGCGCGCGCGAGAACGACGCGGCCAGGGAAGGCCCGCCTGCAATCGCTCTCCCGCCGCGCGCTGCAATGCGCGGCGGAGAGTCCTCACCAGACCAAGGGGTTCCACATGATTTCCTCCCGCAAGACTATGCTGGCTCTCGCCTGTGCGGCCTGCGCCGGTTCGTTCGCCGCTCCCGCTTCCGCGCAGCAGGCTCCGCCCGCGGCTGCTGCTCCGGTGTCTGCCGCCACGCCGGTCGAGGCGCTGAAGAAGGGCGAGGTCAAGCTGCACTTCCGCTACCGCTACGAGAACGTCGACCAGGACAACGGGCTCGAGGAGGCCGACGCCTCCACCCTGAGGTCCCGCATCACCTACACCACGGCGGCCTGGAGCGGCTGGCAGGCGCAGGTGGAGGTCGACGACGTGAGCCCGATCGGTTACGAGGACGACTACAACTCCACCAGCAACAACGAGACGGGCCGTTCGGTGGTCGCCGACCCCGATGGCACCGAGCTCAACCAGGCGTGGCTGGCCTACACCTGCTGGGACACCACCTTCAAGGGCGGCCGGCAGCGCATCCTGCTCGACAACGAGCGCTTCGTGGGCAACGTCGGCTGGCGCCAGAACGAGCAGACCTTCGACGGCGGTTCGATCGTCAGCAAGGCGATCAGGGACACGACCCTCACCTACGCCTACGTCGACAACGTCAACCGCGTCTTCGGTCCGGACGACGGCACGCAGGCGATCTGGCTCGGCGACTGGGAGTCGGAGATCCACCTGCTGAATGCGAGCTACGCGGGACTGCCCTTCGGGACGCTCACGGGCTACGGCTACCTGCTCGACATCGAGGACGCGGACGCGCAGTCGAGCGAGACCTGGGGCCTGCGCTTCGCCGGCAAGCAGGCGCTCGGCAAGACGGTCAGCCTGCTGTACACGCTCGAATACGCTTACCAGGAAGACTACGGCGACAACCCGGTCGAGTACGACGCGGGCTATTACCTCGCGGATGTCGGGCTCGCCCTGCCCGCGGCCATCACCTTGAACGTGGCGCAGGAAGTGCTCGAGGGCGACGCGCAGAGTCCCGGCAAGGCCTTCCGCACGCCGCTGGCGACGCTGCACAAGTTCCAGGGCTGGGCCGACATGTTCCTCGCCACGCCGTCGGCGGGGATCCAGGACACCTATGTCGGCGGTTCGATCGTCGTCGCCGGCATCACCGCGCAGGCCGTGTGGCACGACTTCGAGGCCGAGGACGGCGGCGACTCCTACGGCGACGAACTGGACCTGTCGCTGTCGCGCAAGTTCGGGCAGTACGTCACCGGCATGCTGAAGTACGCGGATTACCGCGAGGACGGGTTCGCGACCGACACGCAGAAAGTGTGGGTGCAGGTGCAGCTGGATTTCTGAGCCAGCGTCCGGAAGGACGCTTATTGGGTGTAGGAGCGGGCCATGCCCGCGACAGTCGCGCGCTCCTGCATCCTTTCCTTCGACAAGTGGCAGCTGTTTCGACAGCGCCTTCAGTCGCGCATCCGCGGCGACAGGCGCAGCACGCCGAGCGCGCCCGCGAGGAAGAACAGCGCCGCCGCGATCGCCGCGGCGGCCGCGCCCTGCCCGATCCCGAGCGCGAGCAGCGTCGCGGACAACGTCGCCCCGAGCGTCTGCCCGCTCATCCGCGCCGTGGTCATGAGGCTGCCCGCCGAAGCCACCCGCCCGGGCGGCGCGCCGTTGACCACCATGCGGAAATTCGGCGACACGTAGAACGAGTAGCCGGCCGCGCACACCGCGATGCGCCAGCTGATGTCGAACGGAGTCGCGCTGGCGGGAAGCAGGGCCAGCAGCACGGCCCCGGCGGTGGCCACCGCCATGCCGAAAGTGCCGAGCACCGGGGCGGGCACGCGGTCGGACAGGATCCCGGCGGTCGGCGCGCAGAGCATCATCGTCAGCGGCCAGCTGGCGAGCACCGCGCCCGTCGCCGAGGTGCCCAGGCCGAACTGCTCGTGCATGCGGAACGGCACGGTGACGAGAACGACCATGCTGGCGACGAAAGCCGGCATCGCGCCGCCCACCGACAGCGCGACGACCGGCCGCTTGAGCAGGTCGAGCGGCAGGATCGGCCCGTTCGTGCGCATCTCGCGCTGCACGAAGCGCACCGTCACCGGCACGCCGAGCGCCAGCAGCAGCGCCGCGACCAGCAGCGAGGCGCCGTGCACGGCGCTCTCGATGCCCGCGAACACGAGTCCGAAGCTCGCCATGCAGTAGATCGCGCCGGGAATGTCGAACGGCGCGTCGTGCCGGTCGCTTTCCGGGATTTTGCCGGAGAGCAGCAGCGCGGCGGCGGTCGCGGGCACGCCGATCGCGAACACCCAGTACCACGGCAGCACCGACAGCATCAGCCCGCCGACGGTGGGCGCGAGCGAGGTCGTCGCGGTCACGATCGCCGTGTTGAGCGAGAGGCCGCGGCCGAGCCACTCGGGCGGATAGAGCGAACGGATCAGCGCCGAGCCGACGCTGAGCACTGCCGCCGCGCCGATCGACTGGCAGACGCGCAACGCGATGAGCGCCGGCAGCGTGCGCGCCAGCGTGCACAGCAGTCCGCCGGCGATGAACAGCGCGAGCCCCGTCCGCAGCATGCGCCGGTGCCCGATGCGCTCGGCGAGCGCCGCGAACGGCAGCAGCGTGACGACGAGCACCAGCTGGTAGACCGAGATGATCGACACCGCGCTCGATCCCGGCACCGCCAGCTCGCGCGCGATGGTCGGCAGCGCGACGTTCGGAATGCTGCCGTCGAAGGAGACCGTCGCCGTCGCCAGCGTGACCGCCGCCACGGCCAGGATCCGCTCGCGCGGCAGGCTCGACCGGGCGGGCGTGTCGCTCATGCGCCCATCCTGCTCCCGTCGAGTCTCCTATCTCCGCGCCATCAGCGTGAACCGCGCCCGAAGCCGCTGCCCTGACGCCCCATGCCGACGCCGCGGCGGTTGTTGTCGCGGCCCTGGCGGTTGTCGCTGCGACCCATGCGGCCGTCGGGCTGACCCGAGCCGCGCGGCTGGTGCACGCCGCCGGCGGGGCGTGGCGGCACGTAATCGATCCGGTTGCCGTTCACCTCGCCGCGCGGCGCGTTGCCGGCGTCGGGGCGGTTGTCCGGGCGGCCGCCGCCGGGGCGGGCATCACGCTGACGCGCGCCGTCGGGACGCGCACCACCCGGGCGGCCGCCGCCGGGACGGCCGGCTCCCGGACGATCGCCGCCCGGACGGTCACCGCCGCGTCGGCCGCCGCGCGGCGGCAGCGGGGGCCGCGTGTCGATGTCGGGGCCCGCGCTCTTCACGACGGCGTCGAGCTCGGCGCTCTCCTCGGGCGACAGGGTCGCGCGCGGCAGCTTGCGCTTGATCAGGCGCTCGATGCCGGCGAGCAGCGGCATGTCGTCCTCGCCGATCAGCGAGATCGCCTCGCCCGACATGCTCGCGCGCCCGGTGCGCCCGATGCGGTGCACGTAGTCCTCGGGCACGTTCGGCAGGTCGAAGTTCACGACGTGCGGCAGTTCCTTGATGTCGATGCCGCGCGCGGCGATGTCGGTCGCCACCAGCACCTGCGTGCTGCCGTCCTTGAACTCGGCCAGCGCGCGCGTGCGCGCCGTCTGGCTCTTGTTGCCGTGGATCGCCAGCGCCGTGATGCCGCCCTTGGTGAGTTGCTCGGCCAGGCGATTGGCGCCGTGCTTGGTGCGCGTGAACACCAGCACCTGGTGCCAGTCGTGTTCCTTGATCAGGCGCGCGAGCAGGTGGCGCTTGGCTTCCTTGCGCACGATGTAGACGCGCTGGTCCACGAGCTCGGCCGTTGCGTTGCGCCGCGCGACCTCGACTTCCACCGGGTCGTGCAACAGCGAGTCGACCAGCGCCTTGATCTCGTCGGAGAAGGTCGCCGAGAACAGCAGGTTCTGGCGCTCGCGCGGCAGCAGGGCGAGGATGCGTTTCACGTCGCGGATGAAGCCCATGTCGAGCATGCGGTCGGCTTCGTCCAGCACCAGCGTCTTCACGGTCGAGAGGTCGAGCGTGCGCTGCTGCACGTGGTCGAGCAGGCGCCCGGGCGTGGCGACCAGGATGTCGAGCGAGCGCGCGAGGCGATCGACCTGCGGTTGCATGCCCACACCGCCGAAGATCACGGTCGACTGCACCGGCGTGTACTTGCCGTAGACGCGCACGGACTCCTCGACCTGCGCGGCGAGTTCGCGCGTCGGGGTGAGGATCAGCACGCTGACGCGGCGGCGCGCCTTGGGATCGCCGCCGGCGAACTGGTCCGTGAGCCGCTGCAGGATGGGCAGCACGAATCCGGCGGTCTTGCCGGTGCCGGTCTG
>CAYXJM010000245.1:0-4680 GCA_964465455.1 uncultured Klebsiella sp. | reverse complement strand
CCGGCGTCGGGCCAGGTCGCGAGCGTGCGCGCCAGCCAGTCGCGGTCGTTGCGCGCGGGAAAGTCGCTGCGGTAGTGGGCGCCGCGGCTCTCCGTGCGCGCCAGCGCGCCGGCCGCGACGCAGAGCGCCAGTTTCAGCATGCCGGGCAGGCGGTACGCCGCCACCAGCTCCGGGTTCGCTCCGCGCGCCTGGCTGCGCAGGCCAATGTCGCGCGCGCGCACGAGCAGCGCCTGCAGCGTGTCGACCGCGTGCTGGAGCCGCTCGCCGCTGCGGAAGATGCCGACGTGCTCGGTCATCGTCTCCTGCATCTCGCGCACGAGCGCGAACGGACTCTCGGGGCCGCCGCGCGCGGCGATCGCCTCCAGCCTGCGGCTCTCGCGACGGTGGAACGCGCCGATCAGCGCGGTCGAGACGTTCCATTCGCTGGCGGGCGAGGCGCAGAAGTCGGCGATGAACTCGCCGATGATCATCCCGGCGACCACGGTTTCGGCCACCGAGTTGCCGCCGAGGCGGTTGAAGCCGTGCAGGTCCCAGCAGGCGGCCTCGCCGGCCGCGAACAATCCCCGCAGCGTGCGGCTCTCGCCGCGATGGTCGGTGCGGATGCCGCCCATCGAGTAGTGCTGCGCCGGTCGCACCGGGATCAGCTGTTCCGCCGGGTCGATGCCGAGGAAATAGTTGCAGATCTCCTTCACCTCGCGCAGGCGCGTCTCGATGTGGCGCCGCCCGAGCAGGCGGATGTCGAGCCACAGGTGCTCGCCGAAGCGCGAGTGCGCGCCGTGTCCGGCGGCGATGTGCTCCTCCATGCGCCGCGACACCACGTCGCGCGAGGCCAGCTCCGCCTTGTCCGGTTCGTAGTCGGGCATGAAGCGGTGCTGGCGGCCGTCGAGCAGCAGCCCGCCGTCGCCGCGGCAACCCTCGGTCACGAGGATGCCCGCCGGGAATATCGCGGTGGGATGGAACTGCACCGCCTCCATGTTGCCGAGCGCCGCGCAGCCGGTCTCGAGCGCGATCGCCGCACCCATCCCCTCGTTGATGATCGCGTTGGTCGATACGCGGTAGATGCGCCCGAAGCCGCCGGTGGCGATGCAGGTAGCGCGCGCGACGTAGGCCACCAGCTCGCCGCTGCCGAGGTTGCGCGCGATCACGCCGTGGCAGCGCCCCTCGGCGTGCACCAGCGACAACGCCTCCATGCGTTCGTGCACGGGAATGCTGTTGGCCACCGCCTGGTCGCTCATCGTGAACAGCATCGAGTGCCCGGTGCCGTCGGCGACGTAGCAGGTGCGCCACTTGTGCGTGCCGCCGAAGTCGCGCGCGGTGATCAGCCCATGCGCCTCGTCGCGCTCGGTCAGCGTGACGCGCTTGCCGTTGATCACCACCTCGTGCGCGCCGCGCTGCACGCGGTTCCACGGCACGCCCCAGGCCGCCAGCTCGCGCACCGCCTTCGGCGCGGTGTGCACGAACATGCGCACCACGTCCTGGTCCGCACCCCAGTCGCTGCCGCGCACGGTGTCGGCGAAGTGCACGTCCTCGTTGTCGCCCTCGCCCATCGCGGCGTTGCCGAGGCTGGCCTGCATGCCCCCCTGCGCGGCGGCCGAGTGCGAACGCTTGGCCGGTACCAGGCTCAGTACGATCGCCTCGAAGCCCCGCCGGCGCACCCCGATCGCGGTGCGCAACCCGGCAAGGCCGCCACCCACCACCAGCACGTCGGTGTGGACGATGCGCATCTCAGCGCGACTCCGCCGGCGCCCGCGGCAGCCAGGGCTCGCCCGCGTGCGCGCGATGCGCGATGCCGATCTGCACGTAGGCCGCGAGCGTCAGCGTGCCCAGCACGAGAAAGAACAGCACCAGCGTGCCGATCGCGAGGCGCAGGCGGCGGCGGAAGCGCCGCGGATCCGCCGCGCCGAACCACCCCCACTTGAGAACCAGGCGGTAGAGGCCGATTCCGGCATGGATCTCCACGGCGTACAGCATCAGCAGCCCGAGCGGCCACATGCGCCCGCTCACGGCGCGGTCGGCCGATTCGAAGGGACCGATGTCCGCCGGGTGCATGATCATTTCGTACAGGTGCACGGGCACCGTGAACATCAGCACCAGCCCGGTCACGACCTGCAGCCACCACAGCCAGGTATCGGGATGGCGCAGCGTGCGCGCGTGTGCGAGGAACGCGCGCTGCTCCTGCCAGCGCGCCGGCATGCGCCGCAGCGCCGCCAGCGCGTGGACCAGCACGAGCAAGCCGATGCCGGCAGCGGCCGCGCTGACCAGCAGCGGCACCGGACGGCCGAAGAGGTATTCGCCCTCCATCGCGCGCGCGACGCGGTACATCGCGTGTTCGCTGATCAGGATGCTGGATACCAGGGCCATGTGGACCCACATGAACAGCACCAGCGCGGCCCCGCTCGCGCTCTGGAGGAGGTCGAGCCGCGCGGGGCCGCGGTCGAGGCGCGATCGCGGCAAGCGGGACGATGATGCCGGGGTTTTCACTGCTTCCTGCAGGCTCCGGTGTGGCTCGATGCTGCGCAGTATGCCGCAACATCCGCACCGGCGCAGTGCCCGTCCGGACGCCCGAATGTCATCCCGGGCCAACGGCCGGGCCACGGGGCGCGACTACGATCGCCTCGACACAGGCGGCGACCGTGGCCGGTTGTCATCCCGGGCAATGTACCTGTCATTCCAGTGGAATCGTCGTCGCGGAAGGCATTCGCTGGCGCCCCTGCCACCAACGGCCGGCGTATACTCGGGTCGGCCGGGAACGACCCGTTCACTGCAATCGTGTCGTGTCCCCGTCGACACAGGACTTCGCCCCTGTCCGTCCCCGCGTCGCCGACACCAAAAAGCAGATCGTCCGGGTGACTCTGCCGCGAGCGCGGCTACAATGTCGCGCGCTCGGCCGGAGACGGTCACCGGGTACGTTCGAATTGCCCCACCTGGCATGCGCCAGGCCAACGAGAAGGAGACATTGCCAATGAAATTCCGCGCACTGATGCTGACGGCCAGCGTGCTGGCGACGCAGCCCCTGCTGACGACGGCTGCCGCCGCCGAAGGCTGGGAAACCACGCTCACGCCCTACCTCTGGGCCTTCGGCATCGATGGCGACATCAAGGCGAGGGGAGAGGAGTTCAACACCTCGACGGACTTCAGCGACATCGTCGACAACCTGGACTTCGGCGGCTCCTTCATGCTCGAGGCGAACAAGGGGACCTGGGTCAATTTCCTGCAGCTCGACTATCTCAGCCTGAGCAACGGCGACATCGAGACCCGCGCGACCGGCGTAGAGGGCCGGCTGGAGTTCGACAGCACGCTGGCCGCCGTGGCCACCGGGTACCGCGTCACGATGAGCGAGAAATCCTCGATCGACGTTCTGGTCGGATTGCGCTATGCGAATCTCGACGCCGAGGCCAGGATCAAATCACTCGGCCTCAGGCGCGAGAGCGAGAACGACCAGTACGACGGCATCCTGATGCTGCGCCCGCGCATCGCACTGTCGAAGTACTGGAGCTTCAGCCCGACGCTGTCGGCGGGCGCCGGCGATTCGGACCTGACCTGGGAACTGTCGCCGGAAGTCGTGTACACGAACGACTGCTGCAACCTCGAGTTCCGTGCCGGTTACCGCAACCTGAACTACGAGCTCGAGAACGGCAACGACGAGCTCGACATCTCGCTCCGCGGCCCGATGATCGGCGTCGGCTTCAAGTTCTGACCTTGGGCGCTGCCCCCGGCATCGCGACGCGATCCGGGGGCATCCGCCTTTGCAGCGGCTAGATCATGAAACCCAGCACGCTGCCCATCAGCTGCCGCAGCGGCATCTGGGTGGCAGCCGCCACGCCAAGCGGTGCAAGCGCCGCCCCGAGCAACTGCACCAACGCTGCGCGATCGAGAGGCACGGCCTGGATCGAGCGCAGCGTCTCGATTGCCGCATTGAGCTCGCTGATCGACGGCACGTCGGCGTCGCAGAGGTCTTCATCCGCGCGTTTCACCCCTCCCTCGACCAGGCGACCGTGATGATGCCGGTACCACTTGTTGGTCACCCTGCCGATATTCGTCAGCTCCGCTTCACGTAACGAATAGAGCGGCTGGTAGAACGCCAGCAGCGGGCTCACGAACACGACCAGCACGACGAGCACCCACAGCGCCGCGACATTGCGCAGGAACTCGAGATTGCCGGCGCCGTCGCCCGCCGCCACGTCCTTCCACAACAGCGAGGCGACCACGCAGGAGAGCGCGAACACCAGCCCCCTGAAGACCCCGGGGAACAGGCCCACGAAACCAAGTCCGGCGCAGCGGTCGGCATGGAGCGGCGTGAGCTGCAACGGCAGACGCGAGACACGATAGAGGAGCAGGCTCCATACGCCGAGCCGCCAGAACCAGAGCAGGACAAGGAACTCGAACAGCGGAAGACTGAAATACCGCGCCGCCGTTCCCGCCCATGAAAGCGCGACGTCACCGTTGGCCAGCAGCGCACCCTCCCAGCCCGTTTTCTCTATGTGCAGCGTGAACCCCACAGCCCGGCCCGCACCGATGAAGACCGCGAGCAGGAACATGCACTGCAGCAGCGCCGAGCCCGACTGGCGGTCCGCCGCGCGCAGCAGTTCGAAGAAACGCGCACGGGCCTCACCGACGACCAGTCGCTGCTGCCAGAACTCGCTGGCGATCTGCAGCACGCGGCGATCGGCGTAGCGCTCC
>CAYXJM010000244.1:0-4706 GCA_964465455.1 uncultured Klebsiella sp. | reverse complement strand
ACCTTTGAGGAGGACTACTTGTTGAATATGGGTCAGATCCTGAGTATCCCGTTCATTCTGATCGGCCTGACCATTGTGTTGTTAAAACGTCCCGGCAATGCATCACGATCATGATACGCGCCACAATCCTGGTCATCCTCACACGGATGGCACTGAAAAGAACCTACTGATCTCCGCCTTCCTGAACCTGCTGGTAACGGCAGCCGAAGCCCTGGGAGGCCTTTTTTCAAACAGCCTTGCCCTGCTTTCCGATGCACTTCATAACCTGGGGGATACCTCGGCCATCTTCATCGCCTACCTGGCGAACCGGATCAGCAAGAGGGACCGGACCAGCAAAAGGACTTTCGGGTACAAGCGCGTGGAGATCCTTGCCGCTCTTTTCAATGCCATCATCCTGGTTGTCATCATCTTTTACCTGTTCGCCGAGGCCTGGCGCAGGCTCAGCTCGCGCTCGAGCCGGTGCTTTTCCAGCAGGTCGAGGATCTCGACCAGCGTCGCCTCGAGGCTGCGGTGGTACTGCTCGCGCTGTTCCTCGTCCATGGACTAGCCCGCACCGATGCGCGCGACGAAGATCACCTCGCTCCGCGGCCCGATCGGCTCCAGCCACGGGCGGTTCACGATCTCGCCGTCGATCGCGACGCTGCAAGCGAGCAGCTCGTCCTCGGGAAACTCCGGGAAGCGCGCGCGCACCGCGGCAACGACCTCGCGGAAATCCCTCGCCTCGGCCTCCATTGCATGGCTGCCGCCCGTGTAGCGCCGCTGCGCCGCCAGGAACACGATCCGCGCCACGTCAGTCGCGCGCGCCGATCGCCGCGAGCACGCGCGGCGGCGTGAGCGGCAGATCGCGGATCCGCGTGCCCGCCGCCTGGTTCAGCGCGGTCGTGACCGCGGCCATCGGGGCGCAGATCGGGGCCTCGCCGACGCCGCGCACGCCGAGCGGGTGGCCGGGGTGCGGCACCTCGACGATCACGGTGTCCATCATCGGCAGGTCCGAGGCCACGGGCATGCGGTAATCGAGGAAGCCCGGATTCTCCAGCACGCCGCGCGCATCGTAGCGATACTCCTCGTTCAGCGCCCAGCCGATCGCCTGCGCCGCGCCGCCCTGCATCTGGCCCTCGACGAAATCGGGATGGATCGCGCGGCCGGCGTCCTGGATCGCGGTGAAGCGCACGACGCGGCTCGCGCCGGTCTCGGGGTCCACCTCGACGTCCGCGATGTCGACCGCGAAACCGGGCGCGACTTCCTTCAGGTTGACGCTGCCGTAGCCGCTCAGCGGCCCGCCGCTGCGCCCCGACAGGCGCGCCAGCGCCGCGACGTCCAGCGCGGTCGCGGGATCGTCCGGGTGGCGGGCCGCGCCGTCGCGCCACTCGACGCGCGCGGCGTCGACGCCCCACTCGGCGGCGGCGCGCGCGCACAGCGTCGCGATCAGGTCGCGACAGGCCTCGATGACCGCATAGCCGGTCGCGTAGGTGGTGCGGCTGCCGCCGGTGAGATCGCTGTAGCCGATGCCCGCGGTGTCGACCACCGCCGGCCGGACGCTCGCGTAGGGCACGCCGAGCGTGTCGGCCGCGATCAGCGCCATCGCGGCGCGCGAGCCGCCGATGTCCGGGCTGCCCTCCTCGAGCAGCAGCCTGCCGTTCTCGGTGAGATGCACCGCGGCGCTCGACTGCAGGCCGGCGTTGAACCAGAAGCCCGCGGCGACGCCGCGCCCCTGGTTCGCGCCGAGCGCCGCCGCGTAATGCGGGTGACGGCGCGCCTGCTCCAGGCACTCGACGAGGCCGATCGCCCTGAACGTGGCGCCGTAGAACGTGCGCGAGCCCTCGCGCACCGCGTTGCGCAGGCGCAGCTCGACCGGATCGATGCCCAGTCGCGCGGCGAGCTCGTTGAGCGCGCACTCGGTCGCGAGGTTGGCCTGCGGCGCCCCCGGCGCGCGGTAGGCCTCGACCTTGGGCTTGTTGGTGACGACGTCCAACGCCACTGCGCGCTGGTTCGGCACGTCGTAGCAGGCGAACATCGTCATGGCACCCGGAGACGCGGGCGATCCGCGGAAGGCGCCCGCCTCGTACTCCAGCCGCGCGTCCATCGCGGTGATCGTGCCGTCGGCGCGGGCGCCGATCTTCACCCGCACGCGCGTCGCCGAGGCCGGCCCGGTGGCGCGGAACACTTCCTCGCGCGTGAGCTGCATCTTGACCGGTCGCCCGCACTTGCGCGACAGCGCGACGGCGACCGGCTCCAGGTAGACCGTGGTCTTGCCGCCGAAACCGCCGCCGATCTCGGCGGGAATCACGCGCACGTCGGCGATGTCCAGCCCCAGCAGCAGCGCCACGCTCGAGCGCACCATGAACTGGCCCTGGGTGCTGCACCACAGCTCGACCGCGCCGCCCGGGCCGACCGAGGCCACGCAGGCCTGCGGCTCGATGTAGCCCTGGTGCGCCATCGGCGCGGTCCACGTCCCCTCGACCACCGCGTCGGCCGCGGCGAAGCCCGCGTCGAGGTCGCCACGCTGCAGCGTCGTGATGGCCGCCACGTTCAAGGCGCGTTGCGGCTCGGGCTCCGCTCCGCGCGTGAACATGTCCTCGTGCAGCAGCGGCGCATCGGGCGCCTGCGCGGCATCGAGGTCCAGCACCGGCGTCAACGGCTCGTAGTCGACGCGTATCGCGGCGAGCGCAGCGGCGGCTATGCGCGCTGTGGTCGCCGCGACCGCCGCGACCGCGTGGCCATGGTAGAGCGCCTTTTCGCGCGCCATGACGTTGCGGCTGAGATCGCCGCTCGCGATCTCGGACTCGCCGCTCGCGACCTCCCCCTTCGGTGCCGCGAGGAAATCCTCCGCGGTCACCACGGCCAGCACGCCCGGCATCGCGAGCGCCGCTCCCGCGTCGATGCCGAGGATCCGTGCGTGCGCGTGCGGGCTGCGCAGCACCCGCCCCCACACCATGCCCGGCAGCGCGTAGTCGGCGCCGTAGCGCGCGCGCCCCGTGACCTTGTCGAAGCCGTCGGGGCGCGGCGGACGCGTGCCGATCTGGCGCACCGGCTGTTCCCCCGCGCTCATGCCGCACCTCCCGCGGCCCGCATCGTGGCCGCCGCGTCGAGCACCGCGCGGACGATCTTGTCGTAGCCGGTGCAGCGGCAGAGATTCCCCGCGAGCCAGTAGCGCACCGCGGTCTCGTCGGGGTCGGGGTCCTGGTCGAGCAGCGCCTTCGCAGCGACCACGATCCCGGGAATGCAGATACCGCACTGCAGCGCGTTGTGCTCGAGGAGCTTCTGCTGCACCGGGTGCAGGCTGTTAGCCGACGCGATGCCCTCGATGGTGGTGAGGCTGCGGCCTTCCAGCTCGGCGCCGAGCACCAGGCAGGAGCAGACCAGCGTGCCGTCGAGCAGCACGGAGCAGGCCCCGCAGTCACCGGAGTTGCAACCCTCCTTCGACCCGGTCAGCCCGAGGGTGTCGCGCAGCACCTCGAGCGCGCTCTGATCCGGATCGCAGAGGAATTCGCGCGGCTCCCCGTTGATCTGCGTGCGTACGTGTATCGCCATCGGCTTTTCCTGTTGCACTTCCACCCACTACCCGATTGCAGCGCAGCCGGCCCCCTCTTCAACGGGCCCCGACGCGCGCGAGCGCCACCCGCACCGCGCGGCGCACCAGCACCCCGATCACCTGGCGGCGGAAATCCGCGGTGCCGCGGCGATCGGTGATCGGCCGCGCCGCCGCACTGGCCGCATGCGCGCAGGCCGCAAGCGCCTCCTCGTCGCAGGGCGACCCGATCAAGGCAGCCGCGGCTTCGGTCGCCAGCAGCACCGTCGGCGCCACGGCGCCGAGCGCGATGCGCGCATCGGTGCACACGCCGCCTTCGTCCAGGGTCAGGGAGACGGCCGCGCCGGCCACCGCGATGTCCATCTCGGTGCGCGGCGTGAAGCGCAGATAGGCGTCGGCGGTGCGCGGCGCCCGTCGCGGCAACTCGATGGCGTGCACGAACTCGCCGTCGGCTAGCACCGTGCGCCCCGGCCCGAGCGGGAACTCCGCGACGGCGACGCTGCGCTCGCCGTCCGGCCCGGCGATCAGCACCCGCGCGCGATTGGCCACCAGGGCCGGCACCGAGTCGGCCGCGGGCGAGGCGTTGCAGAGGTTGCCGCCGAGACTCGCGCGGCCCTGCACCTGCGTCGAACCGATCAGTCCGGCGGCCTCGCGCAAGCCCGGCCACCCGGCAGCGAGCGACGCGTCGCGGGTGAGCACGGCGCAGCGGGTCGCGGCGCCGATGCGCATCGCGTCGTGGTCAAAGGCCACGCCGCAGAGCCCCGGGATGCGCTTCAGATCGACGAGGGTCGCCGGCGCGCGCGCGCCCGCGCGCATCTGCACCAGCAGGTCGGTGCCTCCGGCCAGCGCCGCCGCACGGCCGCCGCACGCCAGCAGCGCCACCGCTTCCGCCACCGATTCGGGGGCGCAGTATCTGTCCACGACCACCTCGGAACCCCCCTGCCCGCGCGCCTTTGCCAAGGCGGCGAGCATAGCCGCTCGTCCGGGCAAAAAAAACCGCGCGCCGCGCTTCGGCAATTTGCACGCCGCGGCGCCCGGCGGGGGCGATGATCGCGCGTGTTTTGCCTATAGTGTCCGGATCGACTCGCACCGCATTTCCCGAACCGGAGGCTACCCGTGCCCTTACCGCTGATCGCCATCATCGCCATCTTCTGCGTCGGCTACCTGATGATCATCC
>CAYXJM010000243.1:0-4710 GCA_964465455.1 uncultured Klebsiella sp. | reverse complement strand
ATGACGACGGACGCGTTCATCTACGACGCCATCCGCACGCCGCGCGGACGCGGCAAGGCGAGCGGTTCCCTGCACGAGGTGAAGCCGATCACGCTGGTCGCGGACTTGCTGAACGAGCTCGCGCGGCGCAACAACCTCGAGGGCAGGACCAGCGCGGTCGACGACATCGTGCTCGGCTGCGTCGGGCCGGTGGGCGACCAGGGCGCCGACATCGCGAAGATCGCCGCGCTCGCGGCCGGCTGGGACGACGACGTCGCGGGCGTGCAGCTGAACCGCTTCTGCGCCTCGGGCGCCGAGGCCGTGAACCTCGCGGCGATGAAGGTGCGCTCGGGCTGGGAGCAGCTGGTGGTCGCCGGCGGCATCGAGTCGATGTCGCGCGTGCCGATGGCCTCCGACGGCGGCGCCTGGGCGCTCGACCCCGAGACCAGCTTCAACGGGCACTTCATGCCGCAGGGCATCGGCGCGGACCTGATCGCGACCCTGAACGGCTTCACGCGCGCCGAGGTCGACGCCTTCGCGGTGGAATCACACCGCAAGGCAGCCGCCGCGTGGGCGCGCGGCGCGTTCGCGAAGTCGATCGTGCCGGTGCGCGACAGGAACGGCCTGCCGATCCTCGAGCGCGACGAGACCGTGCGCGCCGACTGCTCCGTCGCGGGCCTGGCGAAGCTGCCGCCCTCGTTCCAGTTCATGGGCGAGATGGGCTTCGACGGCGTGCCGCGCAGCAAGTACCCGCACGTCGAGCGCATCGAGCACGTGCACACGGCCGGCAACTCCTCCGGGATCGTCGACGGCGCCGCCCTGGTGCTGGTCGGCAGCGCCGCCGCCGGCGAGCGGCTCGGGCTGAAGCCGCGCGGGCGCGTGATCGCCTCCGCGCTGGTGGGCACCGACCCCACGATCATGCTGGTCGGGCCGGCGCCGGCCACGCGCAAGGCGCTCGCGGTGGCGGGCCTGCGGCTGGAGGACATCGACCTGTTCGAGGTGAACGAGGCCTTCGCCGCGGTCGTGATGCACTTCCAGCGCGACACCGGCGTGCCGTGGGAGAAGATCAACGTGAACGGCGGCGCGATCGCGATGGGCCACCCGCTGGGCGCCACCGGCGCGATGCTCGTCGGCACCGTGCTCGACGAGCTCGAGGCGCGCGGGCTGCGCTACGGCGTGGTCACCGCCTGCGTGGGCGGCGGCATGGGCATCGCCACCGTCGTCGAACGCCTCTGATCACCGCACACCGGCAAGGAACACCGCACATGAAAAGCATCCGTTACGAAAAGGACGCCGACAACATCGTCCACCTGGTCTTCGACAACCCGACCGAATCGGCGAACCTGATGAACGCCGATTTTCGCGAATCGTTCGCCGAGGCCATCGCGAAGCTGAAGACCGAAACCGAGCTGGCCGGCGTGATCCTGCGCTCGGCGAAGTCGACCTTCTTCGCCGGCGCCGACCTGAAGGAGATGTTCGCGGCGCGCGAGCAGGGCGCGGCGGCGATGTGGGCCGTGGCGCAACCGCTGAAGGAGCAGATGCGCGCGCTGGAGACGCTGGGCAAGCCCGTGGTGGCGGCAATCAACGGCGCCGCGCTCGGCGGCGGCTGGGAACTGTGCCTGTGCGCGCAGCACCGCGTCGCGCTCGACAACCCGAAGATCACGCTCGGCCTGCCCGAGGTGACGCTGGGCCTGCTGCCGGGCGGCGGCGGCGTGGTGCGCATGGTGCGCCTGCTCGGCATCGAGGCGGCGCTGCCGTTCCTGCTCGAGGGCCAGCAGTTCAACCCGGCGAAGGGCAAGGAGCTCGGCCTGGTGCACGATCTCGCCGCGACACCGGAAGAACTGCTGGAGAAGGCCCGCGCGTGGATCAAGGCGAACCCGGCCGCGCAGCAACCGTACGACCAGAAAGGCTACAGGATCCCCGGCGGCACGCCCGCGAGCCCGGCGCTCGGGCCGAAGCTGATGATCGCGCCGGCGATGGTGCGCGAGAAAACCAAAGGCGTGATGCCAGCGCCCGAGGCGATCCTCAGCTGCGCCGTCGAGAGCACGCAGGTCGACATCGACAGCGCGATGCGCATCGAGACGCGCTGGTTCATCTCGCTGGTGATGGGCACCGTCGCGCGCAACATGATCAACACGTTCTGGTTCCAGCTGAACGAGATCAAGGCCGGCGCCGGCCGTCCGAAGGACGTGCCGCGCGCGAGCTTCGCGAAGGTCGGCATCCTCGGCGCCGGCATGATGGGCGCCGGCATCGCGCACGCCTGCGCGACGCGCGGTCTCGCGGTGGTGCTGAAGGACGTGAGCGTGGAAGCCGCGGAGAAGGGCAAGGCCTATTCCGCGAAGATCCTCGGCAAGCAGCTCGGCAGGGGCAAGCTCACGCAGGAGAAGCACGACGCGACGCTCGCGCTGATCACGCCCACCGGGAGCGCGGCGGACCTCGCCGGCTGCGACCTCGTGATCGAGGCCGTGTTCGAGGACCGCGAGCTGAAGGCGCGCGTGACGCAGGAAGCCGAGGCGCAACTCGCGGCGACGGCGATCTTCGCCTCGAACACCTCGACGCTGCCGATCACGGGCCTCGCCGCCGCCAGTGCGCGCCCGGCGAACTTCATCGGCCTGCACTTCTTCTCGCCGGCAGACCGGATGCCGCTGGTCGAGATCATCTGCGGCAAGGGAACCAGCCCCGAAACGCTCGCGCGCAGCTACGACTTCGTGCAGCAGATCGGCAAGACGCCGGTGATCGTGAACGACGCGCGCGGCTTCTTCACCTCGCGCGTGTTCGGCACCTTCTGCCACGAGGGCATCGCGATGCTGCGCGAGGGCGTGCCGGCCGCCGCGATCGAGAACGGCGCGCTGCTCGCGGGCTTCCCGGTGGGGCCGCTCGCGGTCTCCGACGAGGTGAGCCTCACGCTGATGTCGAAGATCCGCCACCAGACCATCGCGGACCTGCGCGCCGAGGGCAGGGAGTACGTGCCGCACCAGGCCGAGAGCGTGATCGACTGGATGCTGGAGCAGAACCGCGCCGGCAAGGCCGCCGGCAAGGGTTTCTACGAGTACCCCGAGGGCGGCAAGAAGCACCTCTGGGCCGGGCTCGTCGCGCGCTACGGCCGCGAGGGCGCCGCGCTCGCGCTCGCCGACATCAAGGAACGGCTGCTGTTCGTGCAGGCGATCGAGACCGTGCGCTGCGTGGACGAGGGCGTGGTGACGACGGCGCGCGACGCGAACATCGGCTCGATCTTCGGCATCGGCTTCCCGGCGTGGACCGGCGGCGTGCTGCAGTACATCAACGGCTACGGCCTGCCGGCCTTCGTGGCGCGCGCGCGCGAGCTGGCGGAAGCCTACGGCGACCGCTTCCTGCCGCCGCCCTCGCTGATCGAGCGCGCCGCGCGCAACGTAGACTTCTGAGCAGTCATCACAGGGAGGAGCGCACCATGATTCCACGCACGCTGTTCACCGACGAACACGAGATCTTCCGTGCCACCGTGGGCCGCCTGCTCGACGAGGAGTGCGTGCCGCACCACGAGCGCTGGGAGGAACAGGGCCACATCGACCGCGACGCGTGGCTGAAGGCCGGCGAGCAGGGCCTGCTGTGTCCGACGGTGCCCGAAGCCTGGGGCGGCCTCGGCACGGACTTCCTCTACAACGTGGTGGTCGACGAGGAGATTGCGCGGCGCGGGCTCTCGGGCATCGGCTGGGGGCTGCACAGCGACATCGTCGCGCCGTACATCGTGAACTACGGCAGCGAGGAGATGAAGCGCAGGTACCTGCCGAAGATGGTCTCCGGCGAGATGATCGGCGCCATCGCGATGACCGAGCCGGGCGCCGGTTCCGACCTGCAGGGCGTGAAGACCACCGCGGTGCGCGACGGCGACCACTACGTGATCAACGGCTCCAAGACCTTCATCACCAACGGCTACCTGTCGGACCTGGTGATCGTGGTCGCGAAGACCGATCCCGCGGGCGGCGCCAAGGGCACCAGCCTGATCCTGGTCGAGGCCGGCACGCCCGGCTTCAGCAAGGGGCGCAAGCTGAAGAAGGTCGGCATGAAGGCGCAGGACACCTCGGAGCTGTTCTTCGAGGACGTGCGCGTGCCGTGCGCGAACCTGATCGGCGAGGAAGGCATGGGCTTCGTCTACCTGATGCAGGAGCTGCCGCAGGAGCGCCTCACGGTGGGCGTTTCCGCCGTCGCCGGCGCCGAGGCGATACTGGCCCAGACCGTCGCCTACGTGAAGGAGCGCAAGGCCTTCGGCAAGCCGGTGGCCGCGTTCCAGAACACGCAGTTCAAGCTCGCCGAGATGGACGCCGAAGTCACCGCGATGCGCGTGTTCATCGACCGCTGCATCGAGCTGCACCTGCAGGGCAAGCTCGACGTGCCCACGGTCGCCAAGAGCAAGCTGCTCTCGACCGACCTGCAGTGCAAGGTCATCGACGAGTGCGTGCAACTGCACGGCGGCTACGGCTACATGTGGGAATATCCGGTCGCGCGCGCCTGGGCCGACGCGCGGGTGCAGCGCATCTACGCCGGCACCAACGAGGTGATGAAGCTGATCGTCTCGCGCGCGCTGCTGGGCTGATGTCCCGCGCGACCGCAGGTCCGGCTTCAGCCGGACGGCGTCAAGATGGCAGCAATGTCCGGCTGAAGCCGGACCTGCGGGAGTGCACACGGCCATGCGGCTGGCATACCGGATCCTGAACGTCTTCGCGCGACCGGGCGAGCGCCTCTCCGGCAACCCGC
>CAYXJM010000242.1:1480-4714 GCA_964465455.1 uncultured Klebsiella sp. | reverse complement strand
AGCGGGGGTGGCGGCAGTGCAGACCGAGCGCGCCGCGAGCTCGCGCGAGTTCTTCGCGGCCAACGCCGCGAAATTCCGCGCCCAGCAGGAGCTGATCGCGCCGCGCGCGCAGTACGAGGAGCCCGTGGCGGGACTGCTGGCGACGCTGCTGCCGCAACCCTGCGAGCTCGCGCTGGAGCTCGGCCCCGGCGAGGGCTGGCTGCTGCCGGCGCTCGCCGCGCGCAGCCGCCGCGTGGTGGCCATCGACAACGCCGCCGCGATGCTCGAGCAGGCGCGCGCCGCCTGCGCGGCGGCGGGGCTCGCCAACGTCGAGCTGGTGCTGGCCGACAGCAGCCACGCGCGCACGCTGGCCGCGCGCGCCGACATCGCGGTGGCGAACATGGTGCTGCACCACACGGCATCGCCGGCGGTGGTGCTGGCGGATCTCGCCGCCGCGCTGAAGCCCGGCGGCCTGCTGCTGCTCACCGACCTCTGCGCCCACGACCAGGCGTGGGCGCGCGAGGCCTGCGGCGACCTGTGGCTGGGTTTCGAGCCCGAGACGCTGTCGCGCCGGGCCGCGGAGGCGGGGCTCGCGGAAGGCGAGAGCGTCTACCTCGCGCTGCGCAACGGATTCCGCATCCAGGTGCGGGTTTTTCATCGAACAGTCTGATCAGACAAGGGAAACACCCATGAGCGAATACGCGATTTTCACCTCCGAGTCGGTGTCCGAGGGCCATCCCGACAAGATGGCGGACCAGATCTCGGACGCGGTGCTCGACGCGATCATCGAGAAGGACCCGCACGCGCGCGTCGCGGTGGAGACGCTGGTCAAGACCGGCATGGCCATCGTCGCGGGCGAAGTGACCACCAGCACCTACGTGGACCTCGAGGAGCTGATCCGGCAGGTGATCCTCGACATCGGCTACGACAGTTCCGACGTGGGCTTCGACGGCGCCTCCTGCGCGGTGCTGAACGCGATCGGCAAGCAGTCGCACGACATCGCGATCGGCGTCGACGCGACCGAGAACAAGGAGCAGGGCGCCGGCGACCAGGGCCTGATGTTCGGCTACGCCTCGAACGAGACCGACGTGCTGATGCCCGCGCCGATCACCTACGCGCACCGCCTGATGCGCCGCCAGGCGCAGCTGCGCAAGCACGGCGTGCTGCCGTGGCTGCGCCCGGACGCGAAGAGCCAGGTCACGATCCGCTACGAGGGCGGCAAGCCGGTGGCGGTGGACGCCGTCGTGGTCTCGACGCAGCACGCGGCGAGCATCTCGCACGCCGACCTGCGCGAGGCGGTGATCGAGGAGATCATCCGCCCGGTGATCCCGGCCGAGTGGCTCCACGCCGGCACCAAGTTCCACGTGAACCCGACCGGGCAGTTCATCATCGGCGGGCCGGTGGGCGACTGCGGCCTCACCGGGCGCAAGATCATCGTCGACAGCTACGGCGGCATGGCGCGCCACGGCGGCGGCGCCTTCTCCGGCAAGGATCCATCGAAAGTCGACCGCTCGGCCGCCTACGCCGGGCGCTACGTGGCGAAGAACATCGTCGCCGCCGGCCTCGCGGAGCGTTGCGAGATCCAGGTCTCCTACGCGATCGGCGTGGCCGAGCCGACCTCGATCTCGGTGAACACCTTCGGCACCGGCAAGCTGTCGGATGCGGCGATCACCGACCTGATCCGCCAGCACTTCGACCTGCGTCCGCGCGGCATCATCGAGATGCTCGACCTGCGCCGGCCGATCTACCGCGCCACCGCCGCCTACGGCCACTTCGGCCGCGAGGAGGCGGACTTCACCTGGGAGCGTACCGACAAGGCCGCGATACTGGCGAAGGCGCTTTGAACCGGGCGAGAGGTCGCAAACGTAGTGCCAGCGAGGCGTGGTCGGGGGCCGCAAGGTTGTTCCCCGACACGCCGTGAATACATCCCTGTAGGCTCGAGCGCCGCATCCCTGCGGCGTACGGTCCCGGAACAACCTTGCGGCCCCCGACCACTCGTGCCGCCTGAAATGCCGAAAAATCTCCACGATCCCAGAGGAACCGTCACATGACCACCGCACAGAAAGCTTTCACCGACTACAAGGTCGCCGACATGTCGCTGGCCGGCTGGGGACGACGCGAGATCGCGATCGCCGAGAGCGAGATGCCGGCGCTGATGGCGATCCGCGCGCGCTACCGCGACAGCCAGCCGCTGAAGGGCGCGCGGATCATCGGCTGCCTGCACATGACGATCCAGACCGCGGTGCTGATCGAGACGCTGGTCGAGCTCGGCGCCGAGGTGCGCTGGTCCTCGTGCAACATTTTCTCGACGCAGGACCACGCCGCTGCGGCGATCGCCGCGGCGGGCATCGCCGTCTACGCGTGGAAGGGCGAGACCGAGGAAGAGTACGACTGGTGCATCGAGCAGACCATCCTGAAGGACGGCAAGCCGTGGCCCGTGAACATGGTCCTCGACGACGGCGGCGACCTCACCGGCATCCTGCACGAGCGCTACCCCGAGCTGCTCGCGCACGTGCACGGCATCACCGAGGAGACCACCACCGGCGTGCTGCGGCTGCAGGAAATGCTGAAGCACGGCACGCTGAAGGTCCCCGCGGTGAACGTGAACGACTCGGTGACGAAGTCGAAGAACGACAACAAGTACGGCTGCCGCCACAGCCTGAGCGACGCGATCAAGCGCGGCACCGACCACCTGCTCGCCGGCAAGAACGCGCTGGTGATCGGTTACGGCGACGTGGGCAAGGGCTCGGCGCAGTCGCTGCGCCAGGAAGGCATGATCGTGCGCGTCGCCGAGATCGACCCGATCTGCGCGATGCAGGCCTGCATGGACGGCTTCGAAGTGGTGTCGCCCTACCTCGACGGCCGCAACGACGGCACGCCCGAGTGCATCGACCGCCAGCTGCTGGCGCAGACCGACCTCGTGGTCACCGCCACCGGCAACATGGACGTCTGCGACCGGCACATGCTGGCCGCGCTGAAGTGCGGCGCCGTGGTGTGCAACATCGGCCACTTCGACCACGAGATCGACACCGCCTTCATGCGCCGCAACTGGGAGTGGGAGGAGGTGAAGCCGCAGGTGCACATGATCTACCGCAACCGCGCCGCCAACGACCACCTGATCCTGCTGTCCGAAGGCCGGCTCGTGAACCTCGGCAACGCCACCGGCCACCCGTCGCGCGTGATGGACGGCTCCTTCGCCAACCAGGTGCTGGCGCAGATCTACCTGTTCGAGCGCCGTTTCGCGGACCTCGAGCC
>CAYXJM010000242.1:0-1380 GCA_964465455.1 uncultured Klebsiella sp. | reverse complement strand
GCGCTGCGCGGCGACATGCCCTCGGGCATGGGCGGCATGTCGCAGATGGTGTACGCGGCGGAGCTGGTGGCCTTCGTGCGCCGGCACACCGGCGGGCACTTCGCGATCGAGGTCGCCGCGTACCCGGAAATGCACCCGCAGGCACCCGACATGGTGAGCGACGTGCGCTTCCTGAAGCGCAAGTTCGACGCCGGCGCCGACAGCGCCCTCACGCAGTTCTTCTTCAACGCCGATGCCTACTTCTGGTTCATCGACGCGTGCCGCGCCGAGGGCATCACGCAGCCGGTCTACCCGGGCATCATGCCGATCCTGAACTACCAGAACCTCGCGCGCTTCGCGCGCAACTGCGGCGCCGAGATCCCGCGCTGGCTGCACTACCGGCTGGAATCGCTGGAAGGCGACGACGCCGGCACGCGCGAGTTCGCCGAGGAGTTCGTCGGCTCGCTGTGCCGGCGGCTCGTCGACGGCGGCGCGCCGGGCCTGCACTTCTACACCATGAACCAGGCCGAGCCGACGCTGGCCATCGCGCGCCGCGCCGGACTGCTCTGACGATGCGCGCGCCGCGGCTCTTCGTCGAGGCCGCGCTCGCCAGCGGCGCGACGCTCGAGCTGAAGGACGAGGCGCTGCACTACGCGCGCAACGTGCTGCGGCTGGAGGTCGGTGCGCCGCTGCTGCTCTTCAACGGCGAGGGCCGGGAATTCGAGGCCGCCGTGACCGCCGCCGGCAAGCGCGCTCTCACGCTCGCCGTGGGAGCGGACACCGCGCCGGCGCGCGACACCGCGCTGCCGGTGCACCTCGGCATCGGGCTGGCGCGCGGGGAACGCATGGACTGGGTGGTGCAGAAATGCACCGAGCTCGGCGTGGCCACGATCACGCCGCTGCTGCTGGCGCGCTGCAACGCGAAGTTCGACGCCGGGCGCGGCGACAACCGCCTGCGCCACTGGCGCCAGGTCGCGATCAGCGCCTGCGAGCAGTGCGGCCGCAACCGGCTGCCGCAGATCGAGGAGCCCGTGGCACTGGCGCACTGGCTCGCGACGCGCACGGAGGCGCCGGGCTTCGTGCTGCACACGGCCGAGAGCGGCGCACTGCAACGCGCCGCGGCCCCCGCCGCGGTGCGCCTGCTGGTCGGCCCGGAAGGCGGCCTGGATGCGCACGAATTCGCCGCGGCGCGCGCCGCCGGCTTCACGCCGTGGTCGCTCGGCCCGCGCGTGCTGCGGACCGAGACCGCGCCGGTGGCGGCGCTGGCGATCCTGCAATTCGTCTGGGGCGATTTCGCGCCCGGCGTGCCGTAGGTCCGGCTTCAGCCGGACGATTGTCCGGATCAGTCCGGACCTACGGCAGTTGCGCCAGGTGCTGCTCGATGAAGTCGAAGTCCGGGAT
>CAYXJM010000241.1:0-4715 GCA_964465455.1 uncultured Klebsiella sp. | reverse complement strand
TCGTCGGCCACGGCGATCTCGGTGATCTCGAGCTTGCGCCCGAACAGGTCCGGCGCGCCGATGCGGTTCACCACGGGTCGGAAACCGGCGCAGCCGATCGCAAAGCCGATGATGCCGTTGCGCCAGGCCCGCCCCGCGCTGTCGTTGATGATCACGCAGACGTCGCGGCCGAGCTCGCTGCGGGCGCGTTCGCGCAGCCGCCGCGCGCTGGCGTCGGGATCGCGCGGCAGCAGCAGCACCTTGTCGGGGTCCGCCACGTTGGAGCGGTCGACGCCGGCGTTGGCGTGCACGTAGCCGAGCCGGTGCTCGACGATCAGCGCCCCCGGGCGCTGGCGCATGACCTCGCGCGATTCGGACAGGATCACCTCGACCAGCCGCGGGTCCTTGTCGGCGGGCCCCGCGAGCGCGAGGGCGCGGGCCGAGGGCACCACCGTGCCGAGGTCGACGTAGCGGTTCTCGGCCTTGGAGACGATCTTCTGCGCCACCACCAGCAGGTCGCCGTCCTGCAGGCCGCCGGCGCAGCGCCCGGCGGCCGCGAACAGCAGCGCGGCGATGTCGTCGCCGGGCTCCACCAGCGGCAGCCCGGTCAGCGGGATCAGCGCGAGCGCGTTACTCACCGGCCGATTCGAGCCCGGTGATGCGGATGCCCGCATGGCACTTGAAGGCGCGGTTGATGTTGATGATCACCGAGGTCAGCGCCTCGGCGGCCGCCGCGTTCGCGATCGGGCCGGCGTGGAAGCCGCGCATCCCGCAGGCCTCGACCAGGCCGATCACCTCGGCGCGCGCGTCCTTGTCGTTGCCCGAGACCAGCACGTCGCACTCGATGCCGTGCCCCTCCTGCAGGTGGTGGGCGGCGACGTTCTGGAACGCCGAGACCACCTTCACGCCGTCGCCGAGCAGCGCCTGCGCCGCCTGACCGGCCGAACCCTCGGGGGGCAGTTGCACCGTGCCCACCTTGGGCGGCATCAGCGGCACCGTGACGTCGACCAGGATCTTGCCCTCCAGCGCCGGGCGCACGTGCTCGAGCGTGCTCTTCTGGTGCGCGAAGGGGACCGTCAGCACCACGATGTCGGCGGCGCGCGCCGCGTCGAGGTTCTCCATCGCGGCCACGTCGACCTGCGTCGCGCCCCACTCGGCCATCACCTGCTTCAGCTCCGCGAGCGCGGCCTCGGCCTTCTCCAGCGTGCGGGAACCGATGATCACCGCGTGCCCGGCCTGGGTCCAGCGACGCACCAGCCCGGTACCCAGGGCGCCGGTGCCGCCCAGGATCGCAATCCTCTTCGAAGCCGTCGTTCCGCTCATGCATCCTCCGCAAGGTGTTGGTATCGGGGCGCCGCGCCGCCGCACGGAGCAGGCCGCCCGTTATAATGGCGCGCCATTCTAGTCGCAAGCGCGGCGCGAGCGAATCATCGAAACGGGGGAGCACGGAGAAAATGCAGAACCAGCTGGACATGCAGGGCAAGGTGGTGATCGTGACCGGGGGGGCCAAGGGTGTCGGTCTCGGCATCACCCGGTGCTTTCTCGAGGCGGGCGCCAGCGTGGCGATCGTGGGGCGCACGGCGCCCGAGCGGATGCCTGCCTGCGGCGCCAACGAGGCGACATTCTGGGCGGCCGACGTGCGCGACTACGACCAGATCAGCGCCTGCACCGACGCGATCGTGGCGCGCTACGGCCGCATCGACGTGCTGGTGAACAACGCCGGCGGCGCGCCGGCCACGGACGCCGCGACCGCCTCGCCGCGCTTCTCGGAGTCGATCATCCGGCTGAACCTGCTGGCGCCGCTCAATTTCTCGCAGCTCGCCAACCGCGTCATGCAGCAGCAGGAGAGCGGCGGCACCATCATCAACATCGCGAGCGTGAGCGCGATCCGGCCCTCGCCCGGCACGGCCGCCTACGGCGCCGCCAAGGCCGGCCTCGTGAACCTGTGCACCTCGCTCGCGGTGGAGTGGGCACCCAGGGTGCGCGTGGTCGCGGTGATCTCCGGGCTCGTCGTGACCGAGCAGGCGCACCTGCACTACGGCGACGACGCGGGCATCGCGGCGGTGGGGCGCACCATTCCGCTCGGGCGCATGGCGGTGCCGGCGGACATCGGCAACGTGTGCGTGTTCCTGGCCTCGCCGTTGGCGAGCTACATCTCGGGCAGCGCGATCACCGTGCACGGCGGCGGCGAGGCGCCGGCCTTCCTGGCGGCATCGAACGCCGGCTGAGGCTCAGTCGCGGGCGCGCTTCGGCGTCCGGCCGCCGCGGGCCTGCCGGCGCGACGCCGGGCTCGCGGCGCCCTTTCCCGCCGGCTTGCGCGTCCCGGCCGGCACCGCGGCCCGTCGCTTCGCGGGCGCGGCGCCCGCGGCCTTGCGCGTCGTGCCGGCAGGCTTCCCCGCGCGCGCCGGCGCCGCCTTGCCCTTGCCGAGGGACAGGCCGGTCACCTTGCGCGCCAGCGCGTTCACCTGCCGCGCCAGCGCGTCGAGACGCGCGTGCACGCTGTCGTCGACGCCCATGCGCTCGCGCACCCGGCCGATCATCTCCTCCACCGTCCGGGTGTTGCTGCCGGCCGCCTCGCTGATGCGCTCGCGCGCCTCGCTGATCCTGTCCCTCGCCTCGCTGAGGCGCTCCCTCAGCGCCTCGCGGCTGTGGTCCTCGATCGACTGGCCCTTGCTCACGAGGTCGTGGAAGAACTTCGAGGCTTCCTGGCTCGCCTTGTCGATCTGCCCGTGCGCGTCCTCGATGCTCTTGCCATAGGCGCCGAGGCCGGCCAGCCAGATCTTGCGGGCCACGGTCTCGTTGCTCTCGGGCAGCTTGCGCTTGCGTGTGCGTGCCATCGTCGCGTCCTCCGCAGGGGTGTGTGCCGCGCCGTCGCGCCGCGGCCGCTGAATTTTGCCACCGCGGCATCCTAACCGCTGGCATTGGAAACGACATACCAGTAACGTTCGGGCAAATGAAAACGCGCGACCGCATCATCCACGCCAGCCTCGAGTTGTTCAACCGCGACGGGGAGCCCAACGTCACCACGGTGGACATCGCCAACGAGCTCGACATCAGCCCGGGCAACCTCTACTACCACTTCAAGGGCAAGGAAGAGCTGGTGCGGGAACTGTTCGAGCGGTTCTACGAGCAGTTCAACGTGATCCTGCGCGCGCCGGTGCAGAACCCCCTGCGCATGGAGGACAACTGGTTCTACCTCGTGGTGGTGTTCGAGCACATGCACAGCTACCGCTTCCTCTACGGCAACATCTCGCTGATCCTGCAGCGCTACGAGCAGATACAGCGCCCGTTCCGGCGCCTGATCCACATGAAGCAGGACGCCGCGCGCGCCATCTGCGTGCAGCTGCGCGAGGCCGGCATCATGCACATCGACGACGCGGGCATCGCCCTGCTGGCGCGCGCCATCGCGCTCACGATCACCTACTGGTTCAACTTCGACAAGCTGCTCGGCGACCGCCGCGGCGAGGACGAGGCGCTGATCCACGACGGCGTGCTGCAGGTGCTGTCGCTGATCGCGCCGCACCTCGGCCCGATGCAGCCGGAGTTCATGGACACGGCGCTCGCGATCCACGCCCGCCTCGGCCACACCGCGGGGCAGGCGACGCGGCCCCGGGGAGGCAGGAAATGAAGCGCACCGCCGCGCTGTGCCGCGCCGCGGCCGTGCTGTGCGCGCTGCTGCTGGTCGCGGCCCCGCTGGCCACGCGCTTCGGGCTGGTGCCGTGGCAGCTCGGCCTGCCGCTGGCGGCGCTCGCCCTGCTCGGCGGCGCCGTGCTGCTGCCCCTCGCGCTGGTGCTGCTGGCGCTGCCGGCCTCGCGCGGCGTGCGCGGACCGCTCGCGGCGGGCGCCCTGCTGGCCGCGCTGCCGGTGCTGGCCGCCGTGGTCCTGATCGCGCCGGGAATCGGCCTGCCGGCGATCCACGACATCAGCACCGACATCGCCGACCCGCCCGGGTTCGTGGCGCTGGCGGCGCTGCGCGGTGCGCAGGCCAACCCGCTCGCGCGCACGCCGGAGGTCGACCGCGCGCAGCGCGAGGCCTATCCCGGGGTCTTGCCGCTGGATTCCCCGCTGGCGCCGGCGGCGGCGTTCGCGCGCGCCGCGGCGACCGCACGCGGGCTCGGGTGGCGCGTGCAGGCCGAGGACCCGGCGGCCGGCCTGATCGAGGCCAGCGCAACCACGTTCTGGTTCGGTTTCGTGGACGACATCGCGATCCGCGTGCGGCCGCACGACGGCGGCTCGCGCGTCGACCTGCGCTCGGTGAGCCGCGTCGGGCAGGGCGATCTCGGCGCCAACGCGCGCCGCATCGCGCGCTTCAGCGAAGCCTTCTCCGGCCCCGGCTAGCCGACGCGGATCTCGATGCTGCGCTTGCCGCCGGCGGCACGCTTGGCGATGGCGATCGCGAGCACGCCGTCCTCGACCCGCGCCGTGATGCGCTCCGGATCCGCGAGTTCCGGCAGCGCGAAACTGCGCGCGAACCGCCCGCCGCTGCGCTCGGCGCGGTGCTGCTGCGCCTCGGCGGGGCGCCCGAGCTCGCGATGCCCCTGGATCGTGAGCACGCCGTCCTCCACGCCGACGCGCACGTCCTCGCGCCTCACGCCCGGTATCTCGGCCTCGATCAGGTAGCGCTCCGCGGTCTCGGAGATGTCGACCAGCGGCCGCCAGTCGGCGGTCGCGATGTGCCCGCTGCCGCCGTGCGCGAGCGGCTGCACGGGCGCGCTGCGCCCGTAGCGCGCGAGCAG
>CAYXJM010000240.1:0-4766 GCA_964465455.1 uncultured Klebsiella sp. | reverse complement strand
GTGTAGGCCACCGCGGCCAGCTGCACCTGCACCGTCTGCGCCGCCGGCGGCGGCGCGTCCTGCGCGCGGCGCATCACGCGCGCCTGCAGCAGCGGCTTGATGTCGAGCTCCTCGATCACCAGCAGCGGCGGCGCCGATTCGATCTCGTGCAGCGCCATCGCCACGGACTCCATCGGGCCGGTGAAGGTGATCTTGATGCCGGAGCCCTGGAAATCGTCGGCCGGCACGTTCCAGGTCGCGACGGTCTTCACTTCGGCGCCGCTCTTGTCGAGGATCTCGGTCACGCGCTTCTGCACGTCGAGCGCGATCTGCTCCGGGGGCGTGTCCTGCGAGTAGACCAGCGCGGCGAGCTGCTCGTCCTCGAAGCGCTTCGCCGCCTCGCGGATGAGGTCGCGGGAAACGTCGAGCCGCGTGAGCCGGTCGAGCACCTGGCGGTCGCGCGCGATCTCGGCGTCGAGCGCGCGGTTGCGCGCGAGCAGCGGCCCCAGCAGCAGGCCGAGCACGAGCAGCGCCAGCGCGAGCAGCGCGCCCCAGGCCGCGATGCGGCGGTAGTCCAGCGTCAGGTTGCCGATCATTCGCGCGCAGCCCCCACGACGCGCGCGCCGATGCTGAACTGGTCGAGCCCGGTGCGCGGGTTGCGGCTGACCGTCGAATCGAACTTGACGTCGGCCAGGAAGATGGTCTTGCCGAGCAGGTCGATCAGGCCGACGACGTTGCTGCCCTGCCCGGTCAGGCGCAGGCGCCCCTTGCTCAGCGCGAGCTGCGTGAGGTAGATGTCGTCGGGCACGAGATCGCTCAACTGGTTGACCAGCACCACCGCGCGCGGCGACTGCAGGCGCCGGTCGATCACGTAGGCGAGCGAGCGCCCGTCGGCCTCCAGCGCGTTCTTCTGCTGCACCAGCTCGCCCACGCTCTGCTGCAGTTCGCGGATGGCGGCCTTCTGTTCGCGCATCACGACCTGCTTGGCCAGCAGCGGCGTGACCGCGAGCAGCGCGAGGCAGCCGAGCAGCGCCAGCAGCAGCCAGAAATTGCGGTTGGGCCGGAACGGCGCCCTGCGGCTGCCGAGCAGGTTCGCGGCGGGACCGAGGTCCGCCGTGGTCAGCCGGTCGACGTCGCGCCCGCAGACGCGGCCCAGTTCGCGCAGCAACGGCTCCACGCGCGACTTCGGGGCCGCGACGAGCTCGGCGTGCAGCTTGCGTCCGGCCGCGTCGCGCTCGCGCACCACGACGTCGTAGTAGAGGTCGGCCTCGCCGAAGGGCGTGAGCCGGCTCAGCTGGTAGGCGATCGCCTGGCGCAGGTTCGACTCCAGCTGCAGCGGCAGCTCGAGCCGGTGGCGCAGCAGCGCCGCGGGCTCCAGCAGCAGCTCGAGCACGAGGCCCGCGCCGCTGCGCTCCCCGATCTCCTCGAGCTGCGCGCCGAGGTAAGCGGCAGGATGCTGCTCGAGCGCGCCGCGATCGAGCACCGCGATCTCGCTCGCGCGCCCGTCCACGTCCGCGCTGACCACGCACTGCGCACCGCGGCACGCGATCGCGACGCGCGCGGGCTGGCGCACGAACAGGACTTTCACCGCATCGGGGACGCTGCGCGCCAGTTCCGTCCACCACGAGACGAGGAGCTTGCGCACGTCGATGCCGTACAGCGTCCACTTGTCCGACGAGCTGAAATCCACGATCACATGTTCCTAGGGTTCGCCGTCGACATCGAGTGGCGGGAATTCGTTCCACTGGATTATACGGTATGGAGTTGGCGGAAGCCCGGCGCCCTGCAGGCCGAACGCGGGCGGGAAAGCGGCGCCCGGCGCCGCGAACACCGGCGGGGGCGCCATCGCCGTGCCGTCGAAGGCGGCGGTGACCTCGATCGCCTGGCGGCGCTTCAGCCCCATCGACCCGCCTCCCTTCACGAGCACGCGGTAGGCGCCGGAGCGCACCGCCGCGAAGAAGCTGCTCTCCAGCGCCATCGCGTCGGCCGCGAACTGGTCGGTCTGCATCGCGGCCACGTCCTGCCCGCTCAGCTTGCCCTCGGTGTCGAGCATCGCCACGAGCTCCGGGTCGGCGAAGCGCGGATCGATGCCGGCGCTCATCGAGGCGACCGAGACCCAGGGCCGCAGCCAGTCGACCAGGTCCGGCTCGAAGCCCAGCACCTGGCCCAGCTCGTCCACGCTCATCAGCGGGGCGTTGCGCGGCCCGTAGCCGCGGCCCGCCGCGGCGTACTCCGCGGCCTCGGCGCCGTTGCCGGTGACGATGTCGTCGCCGTCGCGCCAGTCCACGAGCGCGTCGACCAGCGCGTCGACGTCGTCCAGTTCGCCGGGGTAGTTCGCGATCAGCGCGCGCAGCATCTCGGGCGGCGCGGCATTGAGGCTGACGTAGGCCTCCTCCGGCACGAAACGGTACGTCACTTCGGCGTTGCCGAGCGGCAGCGACAGCTCGTAGCCCTCCAGCGTGCCCAGCGCCTCGGGAGAGGACCGCGCGACCATCGCCAGGTAGTTCAGCACGGCGGTCGCGTCCGCGCGCAGGCGGATGCGCTCGACCATGTCGCCGACGATGCGGTTCTCGACGCGGATCTCGTTGCTGAACGCGCCGAGCAGGAACGTGAGCAGCGTGAGGATCCACAGCACCAGCACGAGCACCGCGCCGCGCTGCCTGCCGGGGGCGCCGGGACGATTCGGCGCGGCGCTCATCCGCCACCCACCCGCATCACGACCGGCACGATGCTCCGCCGCTCGCCGCGGAAGCTGATCCGCACCAGCTGCGGAAAGCTCGTGCGCCCGACCCAGCTGTCGCCCCAGCCCGTCTCCTCGCCGGTCGCATCGAGCGCGCCGTAGTACTGCAGGTCGAGCGAGAGGTCCTCGCTGACCAGCGAGGGCTCCGCGGCCTCGGCCTCGGCGTCCACGCCTTCCGGCGAGTAGGGCATGAAGCGTCCCCACACGCCCGGGCCGCCGCGCTCGTCGGAGAACAGCTCCACGATGTAGAGCTCGCTGCCGGCCGACATCGACAGCGGCGCGACGTAGCGCAGCGCGTGCGCGCTGCCGCTGAAGGCGAACTCGGTGCGGTCCGGGTAGGTCAGGATCACCGGTGCGGCCTGGAACAGGTGACGTTGCACCACGTTCAGCAGTTGCCGCGCGCCTTCGACCCGCCCGAGGTGGTCCTCGGCGGTGCGCCAGGCCTTGATGCCGGTGCGGAAGGCCGAGAACAGCGTCAGCGTCAGCAGGCTGGTCAGCACCAGCACGATCAGCACCTCGACCAGCGTGAAGCCGCGCGCGCGCGCGCCGCCGCTGCTCACGAGCCCACCCGCAGCGAGCGCAGCACGAAGTGCCCCGGCTTGCGCCGGCCCGGCCAGCTGACGTCGACCTCGACCAGGTAGAGCGGCGCGCTCTCCTGCGCCGCGTCCTGGGGAACGGTCAGGCCCTCCGGGTCCTCGAAGGGCGTGATCGTGACGTGCCAGCGGTACTTTTTGCCCTCCTCGAGTCCCTCCATCTCGCCGGGAGCGACCGGGTACAGGATGCCGACCTCGGCCAGGCGCGACTCCGCCACCAGCGCCGCCTGGACGTACTCGTCCATCTTCCCGAGGTTGCGCAGCCCCCCGGCGAAGGCCTGCAGCAGCGCCACGATGCCGATCGCCGCCAGCACGAAGGCGACCAGCACCTCGAGCAGCGTGAAACCGGATTGCCGGGAGGGGAACGCAACGCGGACGCGGGGCACGCCGGCGCCTATCCGTCGCCGCGGCGCGCGACGGCGACCGCGCCGGTGAGCCAGTCGATCGAGACGGCGAACACCACGCCCTCGGCCCCGAGCTCGATGGAGCCGCCGCTGGAGGAGCCGTCGGGGAAGAAGCGTATCGCGGCCACGTCGCCGTGCACCTCGCTCTCGGCCGTGTTGACCAGCACCTTGGCCTCCCGCGGCAGGCGGTAGCGCCGCTTGCGCGTCTCGACCACGTAGGACTTGTCGACGGTGTCCACCCAGAGCGCCACGCTGCGCCGCTCGTTCACGGCCTCGGAGCGTGCCCAGCGCAGCCCCGTCGCGAGATCGCGCACCGAGGACTGCAGCTCGGAGCCCACGCCGCGCGAGAGCATGGGTCCCACCGTGGTCGCGGCCAGCGCCAGGATGGTCAGCACGACCAGCAGCTCGATCAGCGTGAAGCCGCGCATGGCAGGCACGGTCGCGCCGCGCTCACTCCCAGCTGACGACGTCGGCGTCATCGCCCTCGCCGCCCGGGCTGTTGTCGGCACCGTAGGAGAACAGGTCGAACTCGCCGTGCTCGCCGGGCTTGCGGTACTGGTAGTCGCGTCCCCACGGATCCTTCGGCACGCGCGGCTTGGCGAGGTAGGGCCCGTTCCAGCCCACCACGCCCTGCGGCGCCTCGACCAGCGCCTGCAGCCCCGCCTCCTGCGAGGGATAGTTGCCGACCTCGAGCTGGTACATGTGCAGCGCGTTCACGAGGTCCTCGATCTGCACCTTGGCCGTGTCGCTCTTCGCGCCGCCGACGTATTTCATGATGCGCGGCCCGACGATGCCGGCCAGCATCCCGAGGATGACCAGCGCCACCAGCAGCTCGATCAGGGTGAAGCCGGCGGATCGGCGCGGGCGGTTCGAAAGTCCTTGCATGGGCATGTCTCCTTCAGTACACGAGTTCGTTGACCGACATGATGCCGACCATGATCGACACGATGATGCCGGCGATCACCACCCCGAGGCCGAGGATCAGCACCGGCTCGAGCAGCGCCAGGAAGCGCTTGACGGCGCCGCTGACCTCCTCGTCGTAGATCGCGG
>CAYXJM010000239.1:2075-4781 GCA_964465455.1 uncultured Klebsiella sp. | reverse complement strand
GGAAGTGGGCGCCTTCTACCGCTTCACGCTGCAAGGATCCCCGCTGGAGCGGCAGGCGCGACGCGTGATGATCCGCGACTTCAACGCCGCCTTCGTGTCGCCGCTGGTCGACTACCTGAAGGCGAGCGCCTCCAGCGGAAAAATGGCCTCGGGCATCGATGTGACGATCGCCGCGCGGATGTTCGTGCACCAGGTCATCGGGCTGATCGACTACCACGTCGCGACGCAGGACAGCCAGGCGGCAGCCATCCGCGGCGCGCGGCGCGAACTCGCTGCCGTCATCGCCATCTTCATCGGCGGACTGCAGCCGCGCGCCGACCTCAGCCCTGCAGCATCTGCACGACCTCGATGAGCCGCCCGTCCACGTCGGCCACGAAGCCGACGCGGACACCGTGCTCCGGATCGTCCTTGGGTGACTGGATGATCCTGCCGCCTGCGGCCGGTACGCGTGCCACCAATTCATCGACGCTGGATGTGACGAAACCGAGGATCACGTCGCTTGCGGCAGGCGCCGGGCGCTGCGGCCACTTCCAGATAACCAGCGGCAGGTCACCTTCCATGCTCGCGCCCTTGACCATGATGATTTCCGACATCGGCTCGCCGGCCACGTCCGACTGCACGCGCTGGAATTCCTTGTAATCGAATACCTGCTTGTAGAAATCCGCGGTCCTATCCAGATCATCCACGACGATCTTGGTGAAACTGTAGTTGCTGCTCAGGCTGCTCATGGACCTTCTCCGTTCAGTTATTGCAGGGTAGACGGCGTGCTGCGCGGGCAGCTCGCCGAGATGCACATCAGAGATCCGCAACCTTCAGCACGATCTTGCCGCGCGTGTGACCGCCCTGGATGTCACGGTGCGCCTCTGCGGCCTCGCGCAGCGGGTATTCGCGCAGCGGCGGCAACTTCACCTGGCCGGCGACCAGCAGTTCGCCGATCTTCGTGAGCGTGGGCCCGCAGCCGATGTCGGTCATCGTCGAGAACACGCGCTTCACGCCCTTCGCAGCGCCCGCGGCCGCCGCGGCCGGGATGTCGCCGTCGTCGTTAAGCGTCGGGATGCTGACGAAGGTGCCGCCCGCACGCACCAGGTCCAGCCCGTTCGGCAGCGTGCTGACGCCGACCGCGTCCATCAGGTAATCGAGCCCGCCCGGGGCCCACGCAGCCACGGCGGCGGCGATATCCTCCCTGCGGTAATCGATCACGCGCTCGACGCCCAGTTCCTTCAGGTACTCGACGTTCGGCGTGCTGCAGGTGGCCGCCACGTGCGCGCCGGCCCAACGCGCGAACTGCACCGCGAAGCTGCCGAGTCCGCCCGAGCCGCCGTGGATCAGCGCGCGCTGGCCGGCCTGCAGTTCGCCGCGATCGAACAGGCCCTGCCACGCGGTGAGCGCGGCAACGGGCAGCGCGGCGGCTTGCGCGAAGCTCAGGCCCTGCGGCATGTGCGCCACGCGGTCCGCGCTGGCGATCGCGAATTCCGCGTAGCTGCCCTGCCCGCCCTGGCCGTGGTTGGTCGGCGTGAACACGCGGTCGCCGACCTTGAAGCCGCTGACGCCCGCGCCGAGCCTGTCCACCACGCCGGCGGCGTCGAAGCCGATGATGTACGGGAACACGTAGGGCCGGAACGCCGCGAGCATGCCCTGGCGGTTCTTCCAGTCCGCGGGGTTCACGCCCGCATAGGCCACGCGGATGCGCACTTCGCCGGGCCCCGGTTCGGGCGTGGCGATCTCGCCGTACTGCAGGACCTCGGGGCCACCGGTCTCGTGGATGATCATCGCGAACATGTGTGCTGCTCCTGTGCTGCTCAGCTGCCTTCGCCCGATGCCACGATCGCCGGGTGCGCGTAGGGCGGAATGACCGGATCCTCGATGCGCTCGCGCCCGTCCAGCGTGTACACCGGCAGCTGGTGCGCCAGCGGGAAGTGCAGGCTGTAGGCCGTGAGCCCGGTGCGCTCGCGCGCCGGCAGGTGGCACAGCGCCAGCCCGGTCTCGACGATGTACTCGATGCGCTCCGAGGGGTAATCCTCGGGGATCAGGTCCGAGGCGCCCGGCGTGCGGATCGCGGTGCTCGGCGCCAGCGTGTTCACGGCGATGTTGTCCGGCAGCAGCTCGGCCGCGAGGCCCTGCGTCATGCGATGCACCGCGGCCTTGATGGCGGCATAGACGGTCGCGCCGCCATAGGTGGCCCATTCGTCGTAAGGGCGTCCCGGCGGCTGCGCCGTGACCGAGCCCAGCACCACGATCCAGCCCGCGCCGCGCTTGCGCATCTCGGGCACGGCCTTCTGCACCAGCGCGAAGGGCGCGCGCAGGTAGTGCTGGATGGTGCGGTCGAACATATCCAGCGGCATCATCGCCGTGGGCGCGTATTCCGCCTTGCCGCCGCTGTGGATCAGGATGTCGAGGCCGCCGGCCAGTTCAACGGCGCGCCCGACCAGCCCGTCGACGTCGGCAGCGTTCTCGATGTCCGCCACCAGCGGCATCGCGCGACCGCCCGCGGCCTCGATCAGCGCGACGGTCTCGCGCAGCGTGCCGGCGTACTGCCCGGCCGTGTCGAGGCTGCGCGCGCTCACGACCACGGTGGCGCCCTCGGCCGCGAGGCGCTGCGCCAATGCACGGCCGATGCCGCGGCTCGCGCCGGTCACGAGTGCGATCTTTCCGTCGAGTAACCTGGCCATCCGTTCCTCCATTGCCAATGCTTGTGAACCGTATATG
>CAYXJM010000239.1:0-1975 GCA_964465455.1 uncultured Klebsiella sp. | reverse complement strand
CTACCGCACGATGATGCTCCGCTCGAGCGGCGCGAAGGCGTGGCACAGCGCCGTGTCGATGATCTGCGCGCCTGACTCCGGATCGAAGCTGCGGTCGACGTGCGCCCAGTGATGCGGGTGCACCATGTAGTCGACGGTCAGGCCTTCCAGCGTCGCGTACTCCTGCTCCCACACGTAGCTCCACGGCGCGCAGTCGGGCGCGTCCCACGCCAGCGGCACGGCGCGGCTGAGGCGCCAGTTGCGGATCGCCGGGATGTGAGCGGCCATCTCGAGCGTGTCGCGCTCGAAGCGCGCCTGCCTTTCGGCCGCGACGCCCGGCAGCAGGCGGAACAGCGCGGTGCGCTTCACGCCGTTGGCGAGCGCGGGCTCGCGCGCGCCAGCGCCCAGCGTCTCCAGTCCGAGCGCGGCACGCGCGCGGCAGTGACGATCGAGCGCCGGCAGCAGTTCTGCGCGCCAGAACGCCGAGGCACGCGCCGCCTCGGCCGCGGCGCGGTCCGCGTAGAGGAGGTCCCACGTGTAGTGCCCGGCGCCGTAGTCGGGCACGAAGTTCGCCGCGAGGCTCGCGCCCAGGATCCCCGGCAGTTCCGTGGCGGCGCGCCCGAGCAGCGCTGCGAAGCCGGTACGCGCGGCCTCGTCCATGTCCGGCTTCAGGTAGAGCTGCGCCGTCTCGCGCCATGCCGCGGGGCGGCACAGGTACGGCGTGGTGTCCTCGGGCCCCGGCAGCGCCTCGTCGCCCGGCACGAGGTAGTCCCGCTCGCGATTCAGAACGATGCCGTCGAGCTCGGACCAGAAGGCCGCTACGGCCGGATCGCCGGAGGCGTAGCGCGCGGCCCAGAATGCGCCCGCGTCGGCCAGCGACCAGCGCAGCCACAACGTGTTGGGCTGGTCCTGCAAGCGCAGCGGCGGCGCGACGCGCGCTTCGAGGAACTGCAGGCCGCGCTGCGCGGCGGCCGGGGCGTAACGCTCGCGGAACATCTGCTGCACCCGCTGCAGTTGCTCGGGAGCGAGTTCGATGCGGTCCTGTACAACGATCATGCGGTGTGTCTCATTCTGGTTTCAGGCCGCCATTGTGGGTCGCAATTGTGGGTCGCCATTCATGGCGACTGCAGCACAGGGTCAGGCAGCTGTCGGCATGAATGCCGACCCACAGCAGCATCCAGCCAGGCACAAGTCGGCATAAATGCCGACCCACATTGAATGCCGATCCACGGGGATCAGCTGCCCAGCATCGCCAGCGTTTCCGGCGCGAGCTGCGGCCGGGCCAGCGCGGCGAGGTGCGCGGCACGCTGGCGCGCGAACTCCGCGGTGATCTCAGGGTGGGTCGACACCCAGAATTCGCCGGCCGCGATCTGGGCCAGGATGCGCTCGGCCGCTTCGAGGCCGCTGATGCCAGACTGCGTCAGCATCGCACGCATCACCTCGCGGTGGTGCACGACCATCGGGTCGGTACCGGGCTTCGAGTCCTCGAAGATGCGCGTGGCCACGGGACCCGGCAGCACGGCCGAGACCTGGATCGGCGCCTTCTTCACCTGCATCTCCAGGCTGAGGCACTCGCTGAACGCGAGCACCGCGTGCTTGCTCATGATGTAGGAGGTCTGCACCGGCATGATGCCGAGCCCGCCGATAGAGGAGGTGTTCGCGATGAACGCGGGCTTGCCGGCGGCGATCATGCGCGGCGCGAAGGCGCGCACGCCGTGCACCACGGCATTGATGTTGATCGCGAGCGTCTTGTCCCACAGTGCCGCGGGCATTTCCCACACGAAGCCCAGGGTCTCGACGCCGGCGTTGTTCATCAGCAGCCGCACGTCGCCCCAGGTCGAGTGGGTGGTCTCGGCGAGCCGGTCGATCGCGGCCGGATCGGTCACGTCGGTGGGCACGGCCATCGCCTCGCCACCGGCAGCACGGATATCGGCCGCAACGGCCTCCATGCGCTCCACGGCCACGTCCGCGAGCACCACCTTCATGCCGAGCGCCG
>CAYXJM010000238.1:0-4783 GCA_964465455.1 uncultured Klebsiella sp. | reverse complement strand
GTCGAGGGTCCACCAGCGCTCGATGCTGATCGCCACGGCAGCGATCGACCCCAGGATGATCGGCAGCATCACCCAGCCGCCGGATTTGATCAGTTCGAACAAGGGCGCCGTTCCCCGGAAAGCGGTGTCAGCCTGCATTGTAGCGGCCTTTGCCGCCCCCGCAATTGCGCGTGGCGATTCACCAAGGCTTCCGCCATAATCCGCCCCCCCGAACTGGCCTGGCTCCCCCCGATGTGGTTCAAGAATCTGCGCATCTACCGTCTCACCGACCAGCTCCCCTGCCCCGTCGCCGAACTCGGCGAGCGGCTGCTCGAGACCTCCTTCGTGCCCTGCGGCGGGCAGGAGACGCAGCGCTCGGGCTGGGTTTCGCCGATGGGACCGGGCGCCACGCACCTCGTGCACAGCGCCATGAACTTCCACCTCGTCTGCGCGCGCACGCAGCAGCGGCTGCTGCCGCCGGCGGCCATCCGCGAGGTGCTGGACGAGAAGATCCTCGAGATCGAGACCGCCGAGGGACGGCAGCTGCGCAAGCGCGAGCGCGCGAACCTGAAGGACGAGGTCATCCAGACGCTGCTGCCGCGGGCGCTGACGCGCTCGCACCTCACCTACGCCTTCCTCGCCGAGGCGCGCGGCCTGCTGCTGGTCGACTCGGCCTCGCCGGCACGCGCCGAGGACCTGCTGAACCTGCTGCGCGACAGCCTGGGCCGGCTGCCGGTGAAGCCGCTGGTGCCGCGCCACAGCCCGGTCGACCTGATGACGCGCTGGCTGCACGGCGGCCGCCTGCCCGCGGGTTTCCGGCTCGGGCAACAGTGCGACATGCGCGACCCGCTGCACGCCGCGAACGTGGTGCGCTGCCGCCAGCAGGAGCTGGCCACGCAGGAAGTGCGCCAGCACCTCGACGCCGGCAAGCAGGTCAACGCCCTCGGGATCGAATGGAACGAGCGCCTGCAGTTCGTGCTGGCCGAGGACCTCGCGGTCAAGGGCATCAAGTACAGCGAGATCGTGCAGAAGGACGCCGGGGTCGAGGACGAGATGGAAGCGGCCGCGCGTTTCGACGCCGACTTCGCACTGATGTCGATGGAACTCGACCAGCTGTGCGAGAGCCTTATCGAGGTCTTCGGGATCGAGGAGGACTGAGTCGCGGGTTCTCAGCCGAGCACGCGGACCAGCACCAGCAGCGCGCCCCCCAGCGCGAGCGCCGCGACGCCGAGCAGCACGCGCTCGGCGCCGTTGAAACGCTCGCCGCGAAGATGGAGCTCCTGCCACCATGCGGCGTGGGGGCGACGTCCGCTCATAGGGATCCGGGGGTTGCGGGCCGCAAGGGTTTTGCGGTCACGGGCCGGTGAATATATCACCGCACCTCATGGGCGGACTTCGGGGCGACCGTGAATAATGCCGGGGGCCCCGGCAGCCGGGCCAGCCCGGCCGGGAACGGTCAGTAACTGGTCGGCAGCTTGCCGTTGATGATGATGTTCTTGCCCTCGAACGCGATGTAGTCGCCGATCGCCAGGTCCTTCAGGATGCGCGCGACCATCTCGCGCGAGGCGCCGACGCGGTCGGCGATGTCCTGCTGCGTCAGGCGCTCCTCGATGTAGAGCTTGTCGCCGCGGGGCTCCGCCAGCGTCATCAGCACCTTGGTCACCCGGCCGTAGACGTCCTGCAGCGCCAGGCTCTTCACGTTCTCGGTGAGCTTGCGCACGCGCCGCGTGAGGTTGCGGATCAGGGTCTGGGCGATGTTCGGGTGGCGTTCCATGATCGCGTGGAACTCGTCCTTGAACATGATCGTGAACGTCGATTTCTCGAGCGTGCGCACCGAGGCGGAACGGCGGTCGTCGTCGAGCAGCGCCAGTTCGCCGAAGTAGTCCCCCGGGCCCAGCGTGTTCATGATGTATTCCTTGCCGTTCTTGTCGCTGCAGTACACCTTCACGCGCCCGCTCTCGATCACGTACAGCGAATCGGCGAAGTCGTTCTCGTTGATGACGACGGTGTTGCGCGGGTAGTTGCGCGTGACGCAGGAATTCTCCAGCGCAGCCTGCTCTTCCTCCGAGAGGCCGGCGAAAATTTCCACCTTCGATAGCATCGACATGCGGCATTGACCTCCGGGCGCAGGCGCTTTTCCGGGCGTCCTGTGAATGCCGGCAACTATAGCACAAGGATTACCGCCGTCAGCCCCCCGAGCGTGGCCTGCGCGGCGCGCTTTTGCTAAGCTCGGCCCCCTTCGTCCCACCGCTGGAGCACCATCCGTGTTGAACGTGTACGGCATCGCCAGTTGCGACTCCGTCAGCGCCGCGCGCCGCTGGCTGAAGGAGCACGGCGTCGCCCACGAGTTCCACGACCTGCGCAAGGAGCACGTGGACGCGCACACGCTGGAGCACTGGCTCGCGGTGCTCGGGCGCGAGCGGCTGGTGAACAAGTCGAGCGCCACCTGGCGCACCCTCGAGCGCAGCCAGCGCGAGCAGGTGGAATCGGGCAACCCGGTTCCCGTGCTGATCGCCAACCCGACGCTGATCAAGCGGCCGGTGCTGGTCGGCGACGGCCTGCTGCACTGCGGCTTCAACGCGGCCGACTACGAAAAGCTCTTTTCCCGTTCCTGAACATCGCTTCCCGGAGATCGCACCGCCCATGACAGCGCCGCTGTTCGCCTTTGGACTCGGAACCGGTACGCGCGGCACGCGCGGCAACTGGCTCGAGGTCTTCTATCCCGCCCCGCTGCGCGACGCCGATGCCGCCATCGCGGCGGCGCTCGCGGCGCACTGCGGCTACGCCGGCGGCAACGCCGCGCTCGAGGCCTCGCCCGGGCAACTGGCGGCGCTGGCCGCGGCGCTCGCGGCCTCCGGCCACCCGGCGCAGGCCGCGATCGCGGAGCAGCTCGCCGGCGGCCGCGGCGCTGCCGTGATCACGGTGCTGGCCACGGACGCCGCGCCGGTCGGCGTGCCGGAGGCCTACCTGAAGCTGCACCTGCTCTCGCACCGCCTCTGCCGCCCGCACGAGCAGAAGCTCGACGGCATCTTCGCTGTGCTGCCCAACGTGGCGTGGACCAGCGAGGGCGCCATCGAGCTCGCCGAGCTGCCCGCGCGCCAGCTCGCGGCGCGCGCCGCGGGCCGCACGCTCACCGTGCACGGCGTCGACAAGTTCCCGCGCATGAGCGACTACGTGGTGCCGGCGGGCGTGCGCATCGCCGACACCGCGCGCGTGCGCCTCGGCGCCTGGCTCGGCGAAGGCACCACGATCATGCACGAGGGCTTCGTGAACTTTAACGCCGGCACCGAGGGCCCCGGCATGATCGAGGGCCGGATCTCGGCCGGGGTCTTCGTCGGCGCCGGCTCCGACCTCGGCGGCGGCTGCTCGACCATGGGCACGCTGTCCGGCGGCAACAAGGCGGTGATCTCGGTCGGGCGCGAGTGCCTGATCGGCGCCAACGCGGGCATTGGCATCTCGCTCGGCGACCGCTGCACCATCGAGGCCGGCCTCTACGTGACGGCCGGTTCGCGCATCACGGTGATCGACGAGGCCGGCGCGCTCGTGAAGGTGGTCGCGGCGCGCGAGCTGAGCGGCGGCTCCGACATGCTGTTCCGCCGCAACTCGCAGAGCGGCGCGATCGAGTGCCTCAGCAACCGCGCCGCCATCGCCCTGAACGAAGCGCTGCACGCGCACAACTGAGCATGGACACCACCGCCTGGCCCTCCGCGACGCTCGCGCTGGCGGCCGAGCTGATCAGCCGGCGCTCGGTCACTCCCGAGGACGCCGGCTGCCAGCAACTGCTGGCGCAACGGCTCGAGGCGCTCGGCTTCGACTGCACGCACCTGCGCTACGGCGAGGTGGACAACCTCTGGGCGGTGCACGGCAGCGCCGGGCCGCTGTTCGTCTTTGCGGGCCACACCGACGTGGTACCGCCCGGACCGCTCGCGGCCTGGACTCACCCGCCCTTCGAGCCGAGGCTGGTCGACGGCATGCTGCACGGCCGCGGCGCCGCCGACATGAAGGGCAGCCTGGCCGCGATGGTGACGGCCTGTGAACGGCTGCTCGCCGCGCACGAGCCCGCCGGGCGCATCGCCTTCCTGCTCACCAGCGACGAGGAAGGCCCTTCGATAGACGGCACGCGCCGCGTCGTCGAGTGGCTGCGCAGCCGCGGCGAGCAGATCCGCTGGTGCGTGGTCGGCGAGCCTTCGAGCACGCATTGCGTCGGCGACGTGATCAAGGTGGGCCGGCGCGGCTCGCTCGGCGCCGAGCTCACGGTGCGTGGCGTGCAGGGCCACGTGGCCTATCCCGAGCGTGCGCGCAACCCGATCCACGAGGCGCTGGGCGCGCTCGCCGAGCTCGTCGCCACGCGCTGGGACGAGGGCAATGCGCACTTCCCCGCGACCTCGCTGCAGATCTCCAACATCCACGCCGGCCACGGCGCCACCAACGTGATCCCCGGCGAGCTGCAGGTGGTGTTCAACCTTCGCTACAGCACCGAGTCCGACGCCGCGACGCTGCAGGCGCGCATCACCGCGCTGCTCGATCGCCACGGCATCGACTACGCCATCGCGTGGCAGCTCCACGGCGAGCCCTTCCTCACCGCGGGCGGCGAGCTGCTCGACAGCGCGGTGGCCGGCATCGCGGAACTGGGCGCGCCGGAGCCGGAGCTCTCCACCAGCGGGGGCACCTCGGACGGGCGTTTCATCGCGCCGCTGGGCTGCCAGGTGATAGAGCTCGGCCCCTGCAACGCCACCATCCACAAGGTCGACGAGCGCGTGCGGGCCGCCGACCTCGACACGCTGAGCGCGATGTACGAGGCGAT
>CAYXJM010000237.1:0-4797 GCA_964465455.1 uncultured Klebsiella sp. | reverse complement strand
CGATGCGCCTCGACGCCGCGGCGAAGAACATGGCGCAGCTGCTGCTGGAGTTTCCCGTGCCGGTGCCGCCCGCCGTTCGCGCCAGCCTCGATCCGCCCCTGCTCGCGGCCGGCGACGGCGCACCGTGGCAGGGCGCGCCCTGAGCGCGAGCGGCAACGCACCCGCGGCTGCACCTCCTGCCGGCGAGAAATCCGGGCTAGAATCCGGTCGGGTGGCCACCACGACGCCACGCGGAGCGCACCATGGGCCTGCGCAACACCGATCGTGCCTGGGGCAGCATCGCGCGGTCCTTCCACTGGCTCGTCGCCGCGCTGATCCTCGGCCAGTTCGCGCTCGGCTGGATCGCCGGGTCGTGGCCGCGCTCGCCCGTCAAGGTGGACCTGTTCGTCTGGCACAAGTCGCTCGGCATCCTGGTGCTCGCGCTGGTGCTGCTGCGGCTGGCGTGGCGGCTGTTCGAGCGCACGCCCGCGCTGCCGGCCGCGATGCCGCCCTGGGAGCGGCGCGCCGCGGCCGCCAGCCACGCACTGCTCTACCTGCTGATGCTGGCCTTGCCGCTCAGCGGCTGGGTCATCAATTCCGCGGCCAATTTCCCGCTGAAGCTGTTCTGGCTGGTGCCGCTGCCGCCCATCGCGCCGCCCGGCAAGGGCACGCAGGAGCTGGCGGAGGCCGTGCACAACGGACTGTTCTGGGCCATGGCCGCGCTGCTGCTCCTGCACGTGGCTGCGGCGCTGCGGCATCATTTCGTGCAACGCGACGAGGTGCTTCGCCGCATGCTGTGCGACGACGACGCGGACACGCAGAAGGAGGGGCAATGAACAGGATCGCGCGCGCGGTGCTGACGGCGTTGCTGGCTGGTCTTTTCACGCTGCCCGTCCACGCGGCGCCCGGCTGGAGCGTGCGCGCGGGCAGCACGCTCGGCTTCACCGCGACCTGGGAGGGTTCCGGCTTCGACGGCGTCTTCCATCGCTTCACCGCCGACATCGTGTTCTCGCCGGAGGATCTTGCCGGCAGCCGCTTCGAGGTCGAGGTCGACGTCACCAGCGCGGACACGCAGAGCAGCGATCGCGACGAGGCGCTGGCGGAGCCCGACTGGTTCGATTATGCGAGGTTCCCGCGCGCCACCTTCCGCACCACCGGCTTCCGCGCGCTGGAGGCCGGCGGCTTCGAGGCCAGCGGCACGCTGGACATCAAGGGTCACAGCAAGGCGATCACGATCCCGATCCGGTGGCAGCAGGAGGGTGCCACGGCCCGGTTGCAGGGCGAGACCGTGCTGAGGCGCACCGATTTCGGCGTGGGCGAGGGCGACTGGGCGACCGGCGACACCATCGGCCTCGACGTGCAGGTGCGCTTCGACCTTGCTCTGGATGCCGCGGCCGATGGCACCTGAGCGTGGACGCGCGCTGCGCGCCACGCTGCTGGCGCTGCTGTGCGCGCTGCTCGCCGCCTGCCCGGGGGCGCCGCGCAAGCCGCTGCCGGAACCCGCGCCCGCCGCACCCCCGGATTTCCCGACCGCGTTCTACCAGCACGACGCACCGCGGCTCGGCCGCGTCTATCGCATCCAGCCGGAGCAATCGGAACTCGTCGTCGTGGTGCACCGCAGCGGCAGGCTGGCGCATCTCGGCCACAACCACGTCGTCAGCAGCCGCGGGCTGAGCGGCTTCGTGCTCGCGGCGCGTGAAGCCGCAGGCTCGCGATTCGATTTCTTCTTCCCGCTCGCGGGCCTCGTGGTCGACGACCCGGCATTGCGCGCGGCGGAGGGTGCGGATTTCTCCTCGGAGCCCACGCCCGCCGACATCGAGGGCACGCGCGCCAACATGCTGGGGGAGAAGCTGCTGGATGCCGCGCAGTTCCCGTGGATACTCGTGGCAGGGCGCCAGCGCGGCGGCAACGAGACCGCACCCGAGCTCGAACTACAGGTCCAGGTGCGGGGCGTCTCGCACACGCTGCCGTCCACGACGCGGTTGCGCCATGACGGAAACGCGCTGACGGCCGAGGGTGAGCTGACGCTGAGCCACGCCGACCTCGGCCTGGTACCCTTCAGCGTCTTCGGCGGCGCGCTGGCGGTTGCCCCCGAGCTCCTGGTCCGCTATCGCATCAGCGCGCGCGCCGAACGACCCTGACCCGGATTTCTCGCACCTTCCCCCGGCGCACCGGCAGCGGCACGTTCATGCTGACCATGATGTCGTCGCTGAAACAGCGCGCGGCCTCGCCGTTTACTTCTCGACCGGAGGCCGTCCCTGCGGGGCCGCGTCGAGCGGCACGCCCATCGCGTTCAACACCCAGGCAGTCATCTTGTACGAGCTGATCATGAACAGGAATTCCATCATCAGCTGGCGGTCGAAGTGCTTGCCGAGCCTCGCCCAGAGATCGTCGCTGAGGGTGTCGATGCTCTCCAGTTCATCGACCGCCTCCATCACCAGGCCGTCGAGCTCGCTCCAGTCCGCCGCCGGCTTGCCCGCCTTGATGGCCTCGATGTCGGCATCGGTCAGCCCGGCGTACTTGCCGATGGCCACGTGCTGGAACCACTCGTAGGCGCTGTTGCTCAGATGTGCCAGGCGCAGCACGGCGATCTCGCGCAGCCTCATCGGCAGATCGATCAGGAACAGCGCCTTGCCCATCTCCAGGAAGGGAATGGCAATGCGCGGATGATGCGCGAGCACGTTGATCATGTTCATGGTCGAACCGTTCTCGCGCGCCTTTTCCCTGGCCGCCGGGTCGCGCTCCATCATCGTGAACACTTCGATGGCACCTTCTGTCCATTCCTCGCGCGTGATGAACGGAACGCGCTGCGGAGTCGTCGTCATGATGCGGATCCTCGGATAGCGACATGGTCTGGGCCGGCCGCAGGTTAGCCCACGGTGTGAAGCGCTGTAAAATCGGCAGCAGTTATCCGACGTATCGAACCCGCTTATGCCCGGATCGCCCCCGACCGGAGGCGACCGGATTGGTGTAACGCTCGCGCCCGATGTAGCCTATGCGTTTTTCGAAAGCTCCCAGCAAGACAACTTTGCGCCTCATGACACTCCGGCAAAGAGATAATTGATTGGGATCGGCAAATGCAGCCCGACTACGGAGCCAGTATGAACGATATGCAGCAAGAGTTTGACAAGTACGATTTCTTCCGCAGCGACCGGTTCGTGAACGATCCGTACTCGTACTTTGACTACCTTAGAGCGCAGTCTCCGGTGCTGCGTGAGCCGCATCAGGGCATCTTCATGGTGACGGGTTACGACGAAGCCCTCGAGATCTACAACGATCCCGATCGCTTTTCCTCGTGCATGTCGACCACGGGGCCGTTCGCAGGCAACCCGATTCCCCTGAAGGGACACGAAAACGAGGACATTTCCGCGCTGATCGAAGCCTACCGCGACCAAACGCCATTCCACGATCAGCTCCCGACCATGGATCCGCCGACGCACACCGACCATCGGTCGTTGCTGATGGCGCTGATCACCCCGAAGCGCCTCAAGGAAAACGAGGAGTTCATGTGGGAGTTGGCCGACAGGCAGATCGACACATTCATTGGCCGAGGCGAGTGCGAGATCATGGCCGACTTCGCCCAGCCTTTCGCGGTGCTCGTCATCTCCGATCTGTTGGGCGTGCCCGCCGATGACCGGATACAGTTCCGCAAGCAACTCGTACGCAATGAACAGGAGCACGGCGCCGGCATAGGCGGTGTAAGCAAGGACGACAAGGTCCAGCACTCGCCGCTGGAATGGCTGTACCAGACGTTCTCGGCTTACATTGAAGACCGCCGGGCCAACCCCGGAGGGGATATCCTCTCCGGACTCGCGAAAGCCACCTTCCCCGACGGCTCGATCCCGACGCCGCTCGATGTCGCCAAGGTTGCCTCCAACCTGTTCGCCGCCGGCCAGGAAACCACCGTGCGCCTGCTCAGCTACGCCTTCCAGGTGCTCGGCGAGCGCCCCGACCTGCAGAAAAAACTGCGCGGGAATCGCCAGCTCATTCCCAACTTCGTCGAGGAATGCCTGCGCATGGAAGGCCCGGTAAAGGGCGACTTCCGCCTGGCGAAAAAGCCGACGCAGGTCGGCGGCGTCGACATCCCCGCCGGCTCATTTCTGTATATCGCCAACAGCGCAGCCAACCGGGATGCCCGCAAATTCGAAAATCCCGGAGAGTTCCAGATAGACCGGGACAACGCCCGCCTGAATGTGTCGTTTGGCCGCGGCCGCCATACCTGTCCCGGTGCCCCGCTGGCGCGGGCCGAAGCGGTCGTCGCCATCAACCGCATGTTCGACCGGACCAGCGACATTCGCATCTCCGAGAAAGTCCACGGGCCGGCCGGCGCAAGACGTTACAGCTATTTGCCCACCTTCATACTGCGCGGACTGACTCATCTCAATCTGGAGTTCGACCCGGTGCCGGGAGGCTCGAAATGAAAGTCCATGTCGACCCGGGGATATGCGCCGGTTTCAGCGTCTGCCTGGGGCTCTGCCCCGAGGTGTTCGAACTGCACGGCGACGGTTATGCCGTCGTGCGGGTCGGCGAAGTGCCACCGGAATTCGAGGATGCGGTTCGCAAGGCGGTCAGCCAATGCCCATCGGGCGCGATCTCCCTCCGTGATGAGCCCCGGTAGGTGGTCGCAAGGATGATTCCCCCGCTGGTTACGGTACGGCTGGCGGCAGACGGCAACGGGAATGGAGAGCGAGGCGATTTGTACCATCACCGCAACGGCGATTACGCTGGCGAGACCCCAGGCGCGTCACGCTTCCACGACCGGCTCGGATCCAAGCGAACTGCACGATAATCGACAGGCCCTGCGCGGGGCGGATTGCG
>CAYXJM010000236.1:0-4806 GCA_964465455.1 uncultured Klebsiella sp. | reverse complement strand
TCCTGGATGTCGTGCGTCACCATGAACACGCTGAAGGGCTTGCGCTCCCACAGCGAGAGCAGCAGTTCGTGCATGTCGGCGCGGATACCGGGGTCGAGCGCGCCGAAGGGCTCGTCGAGCAGCAGGATCCCGGGCTCGCGGATCAGCGACTGCGCCAGCGCGAGCCGCTGCTGCATGCCCCCCGAGAGCTCGTGCGGGTACTTGCCGGCGCTGTCGCCGAGGCCGACAGCCTCGAGCATCGCGCGCGAGCGATCCACCGCGGCGCGCCGGCGCGCGCCGAACAGGCGCGCACCCAGCGGCGCGTCGCGGCATTCGAGCCCGAGCAGCACGTTCGCGAGCGCGGTGAGGTGCGGGAACACCGAGTAGCGCTGGAACACCACGCCGCGGTCGGCGCCGGGCTCTTCCGGCCAGGGCCTGCCGTCCAGCAGCATCGTGCCGCGCGTCGGGCGCTCCTCGCCGAGCAGCATCTTGAAGAAGGTGGTCTTGCCGCAGCCCGAGGCGCCGACGATGCTCACGAACTCGCCGCGCTCGAACTCGAGCGAGATGTTCTCCAGCACGACGCGCGGGCCGTACTCCTTCCACAGGTGGCGGATGCTGATGAAGCTCATGGCGCGTCTCCGGTGGCGGTGTTGGCGTGCAGCCAGGGGAAGGCGCGGCGGTGCAGCGCGCGCAGGCCGCGGTCCATCAGCCACGCGAGCAGCGTGATCCACGCGACGTAGGGCAGGATCACGTCCATCGCGAGGTAGCGCCGCAGCAGGAAGATGCGGTAGCCGAGCCCGTCCTCGGCGGCGATGGCCTCGGCCGAGATCAGGAACAGCCACGCGGCGCCCAGCGACAGCCTGAGCGCGTCGAGCAGCCGCGGCAGCACCTGCGGCAGCACCACGCGCAGCGCGATCTGCCAGCTCGAGGCCCCGAGCGACTGCGCCTTGATCAGCTGTTCGCGCGGCAGGTCCTGCACGCGGCCGTGCAGGTCGCGGATGATCACCGGCGCGGTGCCGAGCACGATCAGCACGATCTTCGCGACCTCGCCGAGCCCGAACATCACGAAGATGATCGGCAGCACCGCCATCGGCGGGATCAGCGACAGCACCGCGATCGACGGCGCGAAAGTGCTGCGCACCAGCGGGAACATGCCGATCGCCATCCCGAACACGAGCCCGGCCGCCGTGCTGATGCCCACGCCCCAGGCGAGCCGCCCGAGGCTCGCGGCGGTGTCGCGCCACAGGATGATCTCGCCGGTGCGCTTGTCCTCCTCGATCGCGACGCGCCGGATGCCGTCGGCGAGCTGGCTCGCGCTCGGCAGCAGGCGGTCGGCCGGGTTCTCCGCGTGGCGCGCCAGCGAGGCCGAGACGTAGAAGCCCGCCGCCAGCAGGAAGGGCAGCAGCGCGAGCATGAGCCCGGTCAGGCGCGCCGGCCGGATGTTGATCGCTCGCTTCATGGTCGGCTCCAGCGTGACAGCAGGGACAAACGGTGCGCGGGCACCACGCGATCTCCCGGGCTTTTGTCCCTCCGTGTAACCTCTGGAGAGGTCGGCCACTCTCGGACCAGTCGCTCCCCGCGCGGCGGCGGAAAGCCGGAACCCTAGTCGCCTGTTGCCAGACGAAATGCAGGGAGCGTGCCAACGACGGGCGGCCGCGTTGCCGCCGCTTCGCCGCCCGCGGCGCGCGGCGCGCCGCGCCGTTGCGGTGCACGCGTCCCCGCACTCGCACCGCGATCGCGCGCGCCGGCGGCCGCCGCGCGGCCGGAATGCCCGCCGCGCGGGCGATCGGTCGCTGGCTCGGATATTGCTGCGCAGCAGACAGCAAACCGACGGATTCCCCCAGACCCGTTGCCGGACGGCCGGCAATGCGTAGACGCCGTGGGACGGCCCACCGTGCACCGCCATGTCATCCTGGTGTCCCGAGTTCCTGCATCCCGCGCTGTTCCGCCACCGCGACGGCGTGCTGCCCAACCTGCTGGCCTTCGCCTGGGCTGGCGGCGCCTGCGCCGTCGGCTGGTGGCTGGTCACGCGCGCGGCGTGGGCACCCGCGCTCGCCGGCACGCTGCTGCTCGCGCACGCGATGGTGATAGCGGCCTACCTCGTCCACGAGTGCGCGCACAACACGGTGTTCCGTGACAACGCGCTGAACGCCCGCGCGGGCAACGCGCTGCTGTGGCTGACCGGCGCCTGCTACGGCACCTACGAGGGCATACGCCACAAGCACTTCCGCCACCACGTCGACCGCGCCGACGTGGTGGCCTTCAACTACCGCACGCGCCTGCTGCGCCACCCGCGGCTGCTGCGCGTGCTGCAGGCGCTCGAATGGCTCCACGTCCCGGCGCTCGACCTGCTGATGCACTGGCTGGTGCCGGTGCTCCCCTTCGTGATGCCCTCGCGCAGGAACCAGCGCGGGCGCGTCGTCGCGGTGCTGCTGGTGCGCGGCACGCTGTTCGCGCTGGTGGGCTACTACGCTCCGGCAGCACTCGCCTGCTACGCCGTGGCGTACCTGCTGATGCTGCACGTGCTGCGCTTCATGGACGCCTTCCAGCACACCTACCCGCTGTTCGAGACGCTGGAGCACGCGGCGGGCCCCGAGGCCAGGCAGCACGACGCGGCCTTCGAGCGCAGCCACACCTTCAGCAATCCGCACTCGCTGGCGCACCCATGGCTCAACCTGCTGACGCTGAACTTCGGCTACCACAACGCCCACCACGAGAAGCCGAACCAGCCCTGGCACCGCCTGCCGGCCCTGCACCGCGCACTCTTCGGCGATGCGCTGCCGCAGCTGATCCCGCTGCGTCACCAGGTCGCCTGCTACCACCGCTACCGCGTCAGGCGCATCGCGCACGAGGACGCCATCGACTTCGACGTGGTCGGCAACCGCGGCGCGACCTTCGTCGGCGTCGACGGCGTGTCCTTCCTGACGGCCCACTGAGCGCACGCGAGCGACCCGCCATGACCAGCGTCACCCGCTTCTGGCCGTTGCTCTGCGGCGTGCACCGTTACGAGAAGACGCTGTCGACGCGCGACAGCGGCGCCGGCGTGATCATCGAGGCGCCGATCCTCGCCTACCTCGTCGAGACCGCCAACGGCCGCATCCTCTACGACGTGGGCTGCGACTACCGCAAGCTCGCCGAGCCGCGCCTGCGCGCGCAATGGTACGAGAACCCCGCATTCCCGTTCGGCCCGCCCGAGGTCGCCGCCGAGGACCGACTGCCGGCGCGCCTCGCGCGGCTGGGACTCGACGCGCGCGACATCGACTGCGTGGTCTGCGGTCACCTGCACTTCGATCACGCCGGCGGGCTGCACGAATTCGCCCACGCCGCGGTGCACGTGCACCGCGCCGAGCTCGCTGCCATGCGCGAGCAGGCCGACGAGGCCTACTTCCGCGACGACTTCGCGCACGGCCCGCGCTGGTGCGAGCACGCGGGCGAAGGGACGCTGTCGGCGGGCGTGCAGCTCATCGAGACGCCCGGCCACACGGCCGGGCACACGTCGCTGCTGGTCGAGCTGCCGCGCGGCCGCCCCGTGCTGCTGTGCGGCGACGCCGCGGACCTGCAGGAGAACCTCGACGCCGAGATCGCGCCCGGGCTGTGCTGGCGCGACCGCACGGACCTCGCGCTCGCGAGCATCCGCAAGCTGAAGCGCATGGCGCGCGAGACCGGCGCGGAGCTCTGGCCCAACCACGACATGGCGTTCTTCCGCGCCCGCGACACCTTTCCGGCCCCGTGGCGATGAGCGGGGGCGCGGTCTCGCCGCGCCTGCCGGTGCTGGCGCTGCTCGGCGCCTCGCTGGTCTGGGGACTGACCTGGCTGCCGCTCAAGCTGTTCGCGGCCGCCGGACTGGGCGGCGCGGCGCTGCTGCTGGTCGCGCACGGCACCGTGGCGCTGGCGGCGCTGCCGCTGCTCGCGCGACGGCGCCTCGCGCTGATGCGCGCGTGGCGCCCGCTGGCGGGTGTGTTCTGCCTCGGCGGCTTCGCCAACATCGCCTTCAGCACCAGCCTGATGTACGGCGACGTGGTGCGCTCGATGTCGCTGTTCTACACCATGCCGCTGTGGGCCATCCTCGGCGGATTGCTGTTCCTCGGCGAGCGCCTGACGCGCCGGCGCGCGCTGGCGGCGCTATGCGCCCTGACCGGCGCGTGGCTGATCCTCGGCGGTGCGCGCATCCTCGACAGCCCGCCCGGCTGGATCGACCTGCTGGCCGCGGCCTCGGGCTTCGCCTACGCGATGAACAACGTGGTGTTCCGCGCCACCCCCGCGCTGCCGGTGGCGCCGAAGATCCTGGCGATGTACCTCGGCGTCGCGGTGTTCTGCACGCTGTTGCTGCTGGCAGGCGTGCAGCACTGGCCCGAGCAGCCGCCGCCGGCGCCGCTGCTGGCGCTGGCCTGCGCCTTCGGTGCCTGCTGGCTGCTGGCCGGCAACATCGGCACGCAGTGGGGCGTGACGCACCTGGAGGCGGGACGCGCGGCGATGATCGTGGTGCTCGAACTGCTCGTCGCCGTGTTCTCGGCGCTGTGGCTCGAGGGCGGAACGCTGACGGCAACGGAGTGTTGCGGCGCCGCGCTGCTGGTCGGCGCGGCACTGCTGGAAGCACGCGGCTGATTTTTTCGCGATCGCACGGACGGCACGTGACAATCGGCGTTACCCTTGCCGCAGATCAGGCGGGGCCACGGTCCCGCCGCGGGAAGTGGTCGTGCCCGGGGTTCGCCCGGGCCGGGAAGGGCCCGCAAAGCTTGACGCGGGTCATCGTTTCAGGGTGGGCTTGCACCGAACATGGCTACGTCCCGGGAGGATCATCAGCACATGGACGACAAGCCCGACAGC
>CAYXJM010000235.1:0-4820 GCA_964465455.1 uncultured Klebsiella sp. | reverse complement strand
CGGGCCTCGGCGGCGGTCACGACGAGCGCGAGCAGACGCTGAACCAGCTGCTGGTGGAGATGGATGGTTTCGAGCCCAACGACGGGATCATCGTGATTTCCGCGACCAACCGCCCCGACGTGCTGGATCCCGCGCTGTTGCGACCGGGCCGTTTCGACCGGCAGGTCGTGGTGGGCCTGCCCGACATCCGCGGCCGTGAACAGATCCTCAAGGTGCACATGCGCCGCGTGCCGCTGGCAGACGACGTCGATCCGTCCGTGATCGCGCGCGGCACGCCGGGCTTCTCGGGGGCGGATCTCGCGAACCTGGTGAACGAGGCGGCGCTGTTCGCCGCGCGCGCGAACCGGCGCACCGTGTCGATGAACGAGTTCGACCTCGCGAAGGACAAGATCATGATGGGCGCCGAGCGCAAATCGATGGTCATGTCGGAAAAGGAGAAGCGCAACACCGCCTATCACGAGGCCGGCCACACCATCGTAGGACGCCTGGTGCCGGAGCACGACCCGGTCTACAAGGTCAGTATCATCCCGCGCGGGCGCGCTCTCGGCGTGACCATGTTCCTGCCGGAAGAGGACCGCTACTCGCACAGCCGTCGTGCCCTGACCAGCATGATCTGCAGCCTTTTCGGCGGGCGTATCGCCGAACAGCTGATCCTCGGCGCCGACGGCATCACGACGGGTGCGACCAACGACATCCAGCGCGCGACCGAGATCGCGCGCAACATGGTCACCAAGTGGGGGCTGTCCGAGCGCATGGGTCCGCTGCTCTACGACGAGAGCCACGACGAGGTGTTCCTGGGTCGCGCGGCGGCCGTGGGCTCGAAGCACACTTCCGACGACACGGCGAAGAAGATCGACGAGGAAATCCGGCGCATCATCGACGAGTGCTACGCCACCGCGAACAGGCTGCTGGTCGACAACATCGACAAGCTGCACGCGATGGCCGATGCGCTGATGCAGTTCGAGACCCTCGACAGCGATCAGATCGACGCGATCATGGCAGGCCGCAAGCCGGAGCCGCCGGCCGGATGGGGTGGCAACGGCGATCGCAGCGCGCCGGCGCAGGACAGCGCGAGCGGTGCGCGCTCGGGCGAGCAGCCCGCAGGCGGCGCGATCGGCGGCCCGGCGGGAGAGCATTGAGTTCCCGAGCCCGCGCGGGGATGCGTTCCGGATATCCCGCCGACGGGGCCCCAGCGGCCCCGTCGCGGTTTCTGCGCTGCGGCGCGCGCCTGCTCGACCTGTCGGTGCCGCGCGTGATGGGCATTCTCAATGTCACCCCGGATTCCTTTTCCGACGGCGGACGGCTGTACGCCGGCTCCGGGCCACGCCTCGACCGCGTGCTGCGCCGGGCCGAAAGCATGTGCTCGGCCGGCGCGGCCATACTCGACATCGGCGGCGAGTCGACGCGTCCGGGCGCCGTGCCGGTGGGGGAGCAGGAGGAGTTCGACCGGGTGGCGCCGGTGGTGGCCGCCATCGCGGCCCGCCTCGACGTCGTCATTTCCGTGGACACCAGCAACCCGCGGCTGATGCGCGAGGCCGCGGCGCTGGGGGCCGGACTGATCAACGACGTGCGTTCGTTACGGCGCGAGGGGGCGCTCGAGGCGGCGCGCGACACCGGGCTCGCGGTGTGCGTCATGCACATGCAGGGCGAGCCGGGAACGATGCAGCAAGCGCCCTTTTACAATAACGTTGTCGCGGAAGTGGGTGCTTACCTTTCGGCGCGCGCCGCCGACTGCGAGCGAACCGGCATCGGGCCCGACCGGATCGTGATCGACCCGGGCTTCGGCTTCGGCAAGACACTCGAACACAATCTCGCGCTGTTCCGCGGCCTGCGCGAGTTGGTGACGCGGGGATTCCCGGTGCTGGTCGGGTTGTCGCGCAAGTCGATGATCGGGCAGCTCACGGGCCGCCCCGTCCATCGCCGGCTGGCGGGGGGGCTGGCGTTGGCTACACTTGCGGCGAACGCGGGAGCCAGTATCGTGCGCACCCACGACGTCGCGGCAAGCTGCGATGCGCTGAAGATGGTGGCGGCGATCAACGAGGGAGTGGCGACACGATGACCAGGAAGTACTTTGGCACGGACGGCATTCGCGGCAAGGTGGGCGTGGCGCCGATCACGCCGGACTTCGTCCTGAAGCTGGGCTGGGCTGCCGGCCGCGTGCTGGCGCGCCACTGTCACGGATCGCGCACCCGCAACCTGGTGATCATCGGCAAGGACACGCGCATCTCGGGCTACATGTTCGAGTCGGCGCTGGAGGCCGGGCTGGTGGCTGCGGGGCTCGACGTCTCGCTGCTCGGCCCGATGCCGACCCCGGCGGTCGCCTACCTGACGCGGACCTTCCATGCGGCCGCGGGAATCGTGATCAGCGCCTCGCACAATCCCTACGATGACAACGGTATCAAGTTCTTCTCGTCGCGCGGCACCAAGCTGCCCGACGAGCTCGAGCGCGAGATCGAGGCCGAACTGGACAAGCCGATGCAGACCTGCGATTCGAGCGGCCTCGGCAAGGTCACGCGCATGACGGATGCCGAGGGGCGCTACATCGAGTACTGCAAGAGCACGTTCCCGGCCGACGCGAACCTCGACGGGTTGCGCGTCGTCGTCGATTGCGCGCACGGCGCGACCTACAAGGTGGCGCCGGCGGTGTTCTCGGAACTGGGCGCCAGCGTGATCGAGCTCGGCGTCGAGCCTGATGGCTTCAACATCAACCGCGATGCGGGCTCGACGTGCCCCGAGGCGCTGGCGCGCGCCGTGCTGGAGCACCGCGCCGATCTGGGCGTCGCGCTCGACGGCGATGGCGACAGGTTGATCTGCGTGGACGATTCCGGCGCGCTCGTCGATGGCGACGAACTGCTGTTCATCATCGCGGCCGAGCAGCAGCGCGTCACCGGCACCTGTGGCGGCGTGGTGGGGACGCTGATGAGCAATCTCGGCATGGAAGTGGCGCTGCGCGAGCTCGGCATCCCGTTCGCGCGCGCCAAGGTCGGCGACCGCTACGTGCTGGAGATGATGGACGAGAAGGGCTGGCGCCTCGGCGGCGAGTCCTCGGGGCACATCATCTGCCGCGACGTCACCACCACCGGCGACGGCATCGTCTCCGCGCTGAAGGTGCTGGCGGCGATCAGCGCCAGCGGCCAGAGCCTGCGCGCCCTGCGCAGCCGCGTGACCAAGTTCCCGCAGACGATGATCAACGTGCGCGTGGCGCGCCGGACCGACATCGGCGGCAACCCGGCGATCGGCGACGCGGTGCGCGCCGTGGAGCAGGCGCTCGGCGACCGCGGGCGCGTGCTGCTGCGCCCTTCGGGCACGGAACCGGTGATCCGCGTGATGGTCGAGGGGCACGATGCCGCCCAGGTCGAGCAGCACGCGCGCGCGCTGGCCGACGTGGTGCGTTCTGCCGCCGCGTAGCGTTCACCCGAGGCCGGGCAACCGGGTCCGCGGGTTGTATGTGGTGGGCGTTGTGGTTAACATCTGCGCCCGCTTTTGCAGGGGAGTACCGTGCGACGCACGCTGGTAGCCGGCAACTGGAAGATGTTCGGATCGCGCCGGCTGGTGCGGGACGTGATCGGAGAGTTGCGCGCCATGGTGCATGGCGCGGCGGAAGTCGTCATCTGCCCGCCCTTTCCCTTCCTGGGACCGGCGGCCGACATGGTCGCGGGTTCGGCGCTTTGTCTTGGCGCGCAGGACCTGCACGTTGCGGTGGAGGGCGCCTTCACCGGCGAAGTGTCGGGCGCGATGTTGCGCGACATGGGCTGCTCCTACGTGATCGTGGGGCATTCCGAGCGGCGGCAATATTTCGCTGAAAATGACGAACTGGTCGCAGCGAAGGCCGAGGCGGCCGTGCGCGAAGGCCTGTGCCCCATGGTGTGCGTGGGCGAGAACGAGGCGGAGCGCGAGGCCGGCAGGCAGTTCGAGGTGGTGCAGCGTCAGCTCGCCGCGGTCGCGGGGCGCCTCGGAGCGAGCGCCATGGCGCGCTCGGTGGTGGCTTACGAGCCGGTGTGGGCGATAGGCACCGGACGCACTGCAACCCCCGGGCAGGCGCAGGAGATCCACGCCTTCCTGCGCGCGGAATTGCGGCGTCTGGATGCGGGCCTGGCGGACACGGTGCGCATTCTCTACGGCGGCAGCGTGAAGGCGGCCAATGCGCGCGAACTGTTCGCGCAGCGGGACATAGACGGGGGGCTCGTCGGTGGCGCCTCCCTCGGAGCGGCGGAATTTGCGGCCATCTGCGCGGCCGCGGAAGGAACATGATGGAACAGTTGATAATGGTGGTTTACGTGCTGCTGTCGGCGGCGATGATCGGCCTGATCCTGCTGCAGCAGGGCAAGGGTGCCGACATGGGCGCCTCCTTCGGCAGCGGGGCATCGCAGACCGTGTTCGGCTCGGCGGGCAGCGGCAACGTGCTGACGCGCACCACGGCGATTCTCGCGACGGCGTTCTTCCTGGCGAGCGTCGGGCTCGCTGTGATGGCGAAGCACAAGGCGGAAGGGCTGCGCGAAGGCGTCATTCCGGTTCCGGCGGCGACGGAATCGCGCGAAGCGCCCCAGTTGCCGGGCGATCTGCCGGTGCCCGCGTCGGGCGCGGCCGCGCCGGATGTGCCGGTCGCACCCGGCACGGAAGCGAACGGGCAAGCGCCGGAGGCGGCAATGCAACAGATTCCCGCTCCGGAGGCTGGTAATCAGGCGGCACAAGATGTACCGTCGCGACCCTCGGAACAGCCTGCGACGGAGCAGGCGCCGTAGGGAGACTGCACGGAAGCAGGGCACCAGGTCAGGGCCCAAGTGGTGGAATTGGTAGACACGCTATCTTGAGGGGGTAGT
>CAYXJM010000234.1:0-4822 GCA_964465455.1 uncultured Klebsiella sp. | reverse complement strand
CGCGCCTGGCCCGACCGCCTGATGGTGTTCATCACCGAGCAGGTGCCGGTGCTGCGCTTCGGCGAGGACGCGTACCTCAATCCCTATGCCGAGGCTTTCCGGCCGGCCGCGACCCTGCCCGGGCTGGAGTTGCCGCAGGTCACCGGTCCGGCGGGCAGCGAGAAGCTGCTGCTGGACCGCTTCGATGCGTTCACCGAGCTGCTCGAGCCGTCGGGGCTGCGCATCGCGCGCCTCGCGCTCGACGGCAAGCACGCCTGGCGCATCACGCTAAGCAACGGCGCCGAGGTGCTGCTGGGACGGCGCGACGTGGAGAACAAGACGCGCGTCGTGTCGCGGCTGCTGGCCGGGGACTGGGCCGCCGAGCGCGACCGCATCGAGCGGCTGGACATGCGTTACAGCAACGGCCTGGCGGTGGCGTGGAAGGGCGAACCGCCCCGGGCGCCGCGGCCGGACGGCGCGGCAGCGGGGAGCAAGGCTCCCGCGGCGCGCGCGCCGATTCAATGAACGGGGAGAGCAATGAGCGGAAAGATGATCGTTGGCCTTGATATCGGCACCTCGAAGGTGGTCGCGATCGTCGGCGAGGTGGCGCCCGACGGCACGCTGAAGATCGTGGGCCTGGGATCGCACGCCTCGCGCGGGCTGAAGAAGGGCGTGGTGGTCAACATCGAGTCCACGGTGCAGTCGATCCAGCGCGCCGTGGAGGAGGCCGAGCTGATGGCCGGCTGCCAGATCCACTCGGTCTACGCCGGGATCGCGGGCAGCCACATCCGCAGCCTCAACTCGCACGGCATCGTGGCGATCCGCGACCGCGAGGTCTACGCCCACGACGTCGAGCGCGTGATCGACGCCGCGCAGGCAGTCGCGATTCCCGCCGACCAGAAGATCCTGCACATCCTGCCGCAGGAATACATCATCGACAGCCAGGAGGGCATCAAGGAACCCCTCGGCATGTCGGGCGTGCGCCTCGAGGCGAAGGTGCACGTGGTGACCTGCGCGGTCAACGCCTCGCAGAACATCGAGAAGTGCATCCGCCGCTGCGGGCTCGAGGTCGAGGAGATCATCCTCGAGCAGCTCGCATCGAGCTACGCGGTGCTCACCGACGACGAGCGCGAGCTCGGCGTCTGCCTGGTCGACATCGGCGGCGGCACCACCGACATCGCGATCTTCACCGAGGGCGCGATCCGCCACACCGGCGTGATCCCGATCGCCGGCGACCAGGTCACCAACGACATCGCGATGGCGCTGCGCACGCCGACGCAGTACGCCGAGGAGATCAAGATCCGCTACGCCTGCGCGCTGGCGCAGCTCGCCGGCGCCGACCAGACCATCAAGGTGCCCGGGGTCGGCGAGCGCGGCGCGCGCGACCTGTCGCGCCAGGCGCTCGCGGAAGTGGTCGAGCCGCGCTACGACGAGCTGTTCACGCTGGTGCAGGCCGAGATCCGCCGCAGCGGCTTCGAGGACGTGCTCGCGGGCGGCATCGTGCTGACCGGCGGCACCTCGAAGATGGAGGGCGTGGTCGAGCTCGCCGAGGAGATCTTCCACATGCCGGTGCGCATCGGGGCGCCGGCCGGCGTGCAGGGCATGCTCGATATCGTGAAGAACCCGATCTATTCCACCGCCGTGGGGCTGCTGCTGTTCGGCGTCAAGCAGTACACGGCCAATGCAGGCGTCAAGGAGCCCCCGGGGCGGGGCCTCGTGAAGAAGATGAAGCAGTGGTTCCAGGGCAATTTCTGATTCTCGTTACCGATCGTTCAACCATAGAGGGGTGATAGCCATGTTCGAACTGGTAGACAACGTAGCGCAGAGCGCAGTCATCAAGGTCGTCGGCGTGGGCGGAGGCGGCGGCAACGCCGTGAAGCACATGATCGGCGGCGCGGTCGACGGCGTCGAGTTCATCTGCGCCAACACCGACGCGCAGGCGCTGTCGGATATTTCCTCGCGCACCGTGCTGCAGCTCGGCTCGGGCATCACCAAGGGCCTCGGCGCGGGCGCGAACCCCGAGATCGGCCGCCAGGCCGCGCTCGAGGACCGTGACCGCATCGCCGAGGTGCTGGCCGGCGCCGACATGGTGTTCATCACCGCCGGCATGGGTGGCGGCACCGGCACCGGCGCGGCCCCGATCGTGGCCGAGGTGGCCAAGGAGCTCGGCATCCTGACCGTGGCCGTGGTCACGCGCCCGTTCAAGTTCGAGGGCAAGAAGCGCGCGGCGATCGCCGACGAGGGGCTGATGGAACTGCAGCAGCACGTCGACTCGCTGATCACGATCCCGAACGAGAAGCTCCTCAGCGTGCTCGGCAAGAACACCAGCTTGCTGGATGCGTTCAAGGCGGCCAACGACGTGCTGCTCGGCGCGGTGCAGGGCATCGCCGACCTGATCATCCGTCCCGGCATGATCAACGTCGACTTCGCCGACGTGCGCACCGTGATGTCCGAGATGGGCATGGCGATGATGGGCACCGGCGTCGGCCGCGGCGAGAACCGCGCGCGCGAGGCCGCCGAGGCCGCGATCCGCAGCCCGCTGCTCGAGGACATCAACCTGCAGGGCGCGCGCGGCATCCTGGTCAACATCACCGCGGGCCCCGACCTCTCGCTCGGCGAGTTCGAGGAGGTGGGCGACACCGTCGAGGAGTTCGCCTCCGACACGGCGACCGTGGTGGTCGGCACCGTGATCGACCCGGAAATGAGCGGCGAGATCAAGGTCACCGTGGTGGCCACCGGTCTCGGCGAGGTGCGCAAGGCGCCGGTCAAGGTCGTCGACAACACCGTCGGCGTGGCGGCGGCGGGGCAGCCCGACTACCGCGGCCTCGACAAGCCGGCGGTCGGGCGTCGCCAGGCGGGCACGCGCGAGATCGGCGAGCGCCCCGCGATGGCCGTGGGCGCCGAGCGCGATCTCGATTATCTCGACATCCCCGCGTTCCTGCGCCGCCAGGCAGACTGAGCCGCCAGGGGTTCACGGGGGCTCCGGGGGGGGGCGGCATCGCCGCCGGCCGGGTCGTCACGATCCGGCCAGGCGCGGGCGGGCCCCCCCGGGGCGCGCTTGGTACAATTTGGCAAAATTGCCCTTCGTGTGGCATATTCGGCCCCGTCTGCTAGCTGATCCGGCCGCCAGGTCGATCGAAAACTCGCACAACGGGATCTGGTGCTGCCGCATGAGGATGATTTTCGCCGCGAATTCCCCCGCCGCGCCGCTGAGCGTGGCGTTGCCGCGCCGCCTGGTCTGGTCCTTGCCGCTGCTGTTCCTCGCCTGCCTCGCTGTCGCGGCTGTCGCGGGCTACCGGCTCGCGCTCGCGCAGGCCGGGGAACTGCCCGCGGACCTCGTGGCGGCCTGGAGCGCCGAGCTGTCCGCGCTGCAGGCGCGCACCGAGGCATTGCACGAGAGCACCGAGCGCGAAGGGCGCGCCTACGCTGCGCGCGTGGCCACGCTGCAGGCGCGCCTGCTGCGCATGGAGGCGGTCGGCGAGCGACTCGCGGTCGCGGCGAACCTCGACAAGGGCGAGTTCGATTTCGACCAGGAGCCGGCGCTGGGTGGCCCGTTCAGCCCGGAGACGGCGAGCCTGGGCGGGAGCGAGATGGGCGAGATGCTGCGGCGGCTGGCGACCCAGATAAAGGACCGCGAGCGCCAGCTCGAGGTCATGGAGAAGCTGCTGGTGAACCGCAAGCTCGGCGGCGAGTCCTCGCTGGCCGGGTTGCCGGTGGCGAACGGCTACATCTCCTCGCGCTTCGGGACGCGCACGGACCCCTTCGACGGCCGCCCCGCGCTGCACAAGGGCGTGGACTTCACCGCCAGCCCGGGCTCGGACGTCTACGCCATAGCCTCCGGCGTCGTGGTGTGGGCCGGCTACGAGAAGGACTACGGCAATCTCGTCGAGATCCGCCACAGCAACGGCTACCGCACGCGCTATGCGCACAACCGCGAGTACCTGGTGAAGCCCGGCGACGTCGTGCAGAAGGGCCAGGTGATCGCGCGCGTCGGGCAGACCGGCCGCGCCAGCGGGGCGCACCTCCACCTCGAGGTGCTGCTCGGTGACCACCAGGTCGATCCGATGCAGTACATCAGCACGATCAGGGGCGACGCCTGATCCGTCCTCCCGGCGCCGCCGGCCCCCCGCTTCGGTAATTCTTCGGGGCGCGCCCGCGCCGTGTTGCCCCGGTATATAATCCGGCGCCGCCCGGCACGGGCATTCACGCCACATCGCCGCGCCACGCTGGAAAACTGCAAGCACCATGGTCCTCTCGCTGATACGCAAAATCGTCGGTACCAAGAACAGCCGTGAGCTGAAGCGCATGCGCCGCATCGTCGAGCGCATCAACGCGCTCGAACCGAAGTTCGAGGCCATGGACGACGCGGCACTGCGCGCGCTGACGCCCCGGTTCCGCGAACGGCTCGCGGCAGGCGAGAGCCTCGACCAGCTGCTGCCGGAGGCCTTCGCGGCGGTGCGCGAGGCGGGGCGCCGCACGCTCGGTATGCGCCACTTCGACGTGCAGCTGATCGGGGGCATCACGCTGCACGAGGGGCGCATCGCCGAGATGCGCACCGGCGAGGGCAAGACGCTGGTGGCCACGTTGCCGGTGTACCTGAATGCGCTCGCCGGCAAGGGCGTGCACGTCGTGACCGTCAACGACTACCTGGCGCGGCGCGACGCGAACTGGATGGCGCCCATCTACCAGTTCCTCGGCATGAGCGTGGGCGTGATCCTCCCGAACCAGGACCCCGACAGCAAGCGCGCGGGCTACGCGGCCGACATCACCTACGGCACCAACAACGAGTTCGGTTTCGACTACCTGCGCGACAACATGGTGTTCAGCCTCGACGACAGGATGC